>JBOGYN010000187.1:0-2401 GCA_050696855.1 Solirubrobacteraceae bacterium
GGAACGCGAGGGAGCGTCTCGTCGCCGATCGGACGGCCGGTCTGAGAGACGCGTGTTGCGTTCCGTAGGAGACGTCTGGTAGTGCGTGTGCGGAGCGTTCGAGAGGACCGCGTCGTCTGAGAGTAGAAGTGCGTCGCGTACCAGTCCAGGCGCCTTGTTGTCGGTGTGCACCGCACGGGCATTTGAGCTCGGCGGTCTTCGTGTCGGTTTCGATCTCACGCCGCGGCCGCCGTGATCGTTGTCATAGGCGTGAGCAACGATTCGAACCGCAGGGCCGCCTGCTCGCCTGCTCTTCTCGGTGGCGGTGCAGATCAGCCGGAGCCGGTTGATCGGGGCACGCCAGGGTCGCCCGGCGTGCGTTTGGGCGTGCTGCTGGCGGTGTTGTTGGCGCCGATGTTCATGTACCAGGCCGACGCGACGATCGTCAACGTCGCTAACCCCTCGATCCACGCTCACCTGCACGCCACCGGCGCCCAGCTGGAGCTGGTGATCGGCGCCTACCTGCTGGCTTCCGTGACGCTGTTTATCACCGGCGCGCGGCTCGGACAGATGCGCGGCTACCGCCGCGTGTTCCTGAGTGGATTGGCGATGTTCACGCTCGCCTCGCTGGCCTGTGGGCTTGCCCCCAGCGCGCTGGTGCTGATCATCGCGCGGATTGTGCAAGGCCTCGGGGGGGGCTGATGATCCCGCAGATCCTGACCGGCATCCAGCTGAACTTCGCTGAGGGGCCCGCGCGGGTGCGCGCGCTCAGCCTGTACGCGATCATGCTCGCCGGGGGGGCGGTGACCGGCCAGATCCTCGGTGGGGTGCTCGTCTCGGCAAACCTGTTTGGCAGCCACTGGCGGCCGATCTTCTTGATCAACGTCCCGATCGGGCTGGTCGTGCTGATCGCTGGCCTGCGCAATCTTCCCGTCGACCGGCCTCGCGATCGCGCCCGGCGTCTCGACCTTCCGGGCGTCGCCACGTTGTCCAGCGCGCTGCTGGTGATCGTGTTGCCGCTCACGCTTGGCCGCGAGCAGCACTGGCCCGCTTGGACGTGGATATGTCTGATCGCCAGCGTGCCGCTGCTGGCCGCGTTCGTGGCCGTCGAGCGGCGGGCAACCGCCCGCGGCGCCAGCCCGCTGATCAACCTGCACGTGATCGCGCGGCCCGCGATCGCTTGGGGACTGTGGCCACAGGCGCTCGCGGTCAGCACCTACTACGGGCTGCTGTTCACCCTCGCCCTCTACCTCCAACAGGGCCTTGGCTTCAGCCCGCTCGTGTCGGGTCTCACGCTGCTGCCCTGGGTGGTTGCGTTCGGCATCCCCGGACGGCTGCTCGCCCGGGTGCCCAGCCGCTTGCGACCGCTACTGCCACCCACAGGCTGCCTGGTCCTGGCGGGTGGCTACGGCGCGATCAGCGCGACAATGTTCACCGGCCGGCACCCCGAGGCGTTGCTGCTCGTTCTGCTCGCCGTTGGCGGCTTCGGGCTCGGGACCGTGTTCAGCTCAATCGTCGCCCACCTCACCGCCACCGCGACACCGCGCTACGCGCCAGATATCAGCGGCGTGTTCACCAACAGCCTGCAGGTCGCCGGCGCGATCGGCATCGCCGCGTTCGGCGCTATCTACCTCAGCCAAGTCACCCACCCCGACCGCGTCAAGGCTACGCACGCGTTCGCGATCACCACCGCTGCCTTCGCGCTCGTAGCGCTAATCGCCGCCGCCACCGCCTACAAAGCAACCCACACGCCAACCACACAAACCGAGCCGGAGACCCCGAGCGTTCCTCCGGAACCCACCGCCCCGGCCCCAGCCGCACGCCGTCAAGCCTGAAGCTGCTCTAGTCGGTCAAACGACGGCCCCCCCCGCGTCGATCGAACCGGTCGCCACGGGCGAAAGCCTTGCGAGATGATCGCATCACGGACCCTTCCGCATCCCGTGACCAGCCGACACTGCAACCACGCGGTTGCGCTCCTGAGCAAACTGGGCGGTCTCGACGTTCGCGGCTGCCGCACTGCCCCTCCGCGAGGGCGAGCGGCACTCGCCGAAGCGGGCTCGATTTGCCGTGTCGCCGCGATCCAGCAAGCGGGCCACGTTGAAGCAGAAGTCGTCGGAGACCGCGTCCACGCTGGCAGATCGGAACGCGTGCACCACTCGGCCGAGTCGAGTTCGCCGGTCGTCAGGAGACGCGTGCTCGCGTTCCAAACCACAAGCGCCGTGGCAACCTGCGAGGACTTCTGCTTCCGACTGGCGTGCCTCAGCACTGCATACGTAGCAATCAACGGCGGCCATTCGCGGTGACGCGAAGGCGCTCGCCCCCGACGCTGCTGCTCTCGCGGCGGAGCGGTCGTCTCGCAGCCGCCGGCCGCTTCAGTGCTCCCATTGCTCGTGGTTGTCGGGAAAAGGGTGCCGTCCGAGCC
>JBOGYN010000188.1:0-2626 GCA_050696855.1 Solirubrobacteraceae bacterium
GCACCGATCACCGGACGGATGGCAGCCAGAGCCTTCCCGGGCGCGCCGCGCTCTAGCGCGGCACGAGCGAGCGAGATCGCCGCCGTTGCCGACTGATCCACATACGACGAGTCGACCTCGATCTCGGCCAGGGCACGACAGCGCTCGAGCAGCTCATCGTCGCCGCGGGCGGCGGCGACGCCGGCAATGGACGCGGCTGCAACAGCCGCGTCGATGCCGGTCCCGCCGATCATGGCAGCCCGCTCGACAGCACGGTCCCAACGGCCCAGCGCGACCAGGGGCGCGACTGACTGCATCAGCAGGCGGGTCTCCCAGAACCGGTCACCGCGCTCCCGAGCCAGGCTCAGCGTCTCGTCGACCTGGGTTACGCACTCGGCGAACCGATCGGCCTCCAGCGACACCGCGGCGTAGTTGAATCGGGCGCGCAGCCCGACGGCGGGCAGATCGTGCTGCTCGGCCAGGGCGATCGCCACCCGCATGATCCCACCCGCCTCGTGCGTGCGGTGCTTGGTAATGAGGTAGATCGCGTGGCTGATTAGCGCCTCAGCGAGCGGCGCCCAGGCTTGATCCTGCTCGAGTACCGTCAGGGCCTCGTCGAGCAGAGGACCGGCCTCATCCACATCCCCCGCGAATACACAGGCGGCTCCGAGCTCGGCCAGCGCCGAGGCGCGGACGATCCGATCGACCCCCGCGCCCTGGCTATCGCGAAACGGCACCAGCAACCGCCGGGCCTCGTCCAACGCACCGATGTGCCGAAGCACGGCGGCGAGAGCGACGGTCGCCGAGCCGCCGAGCACATCGCCACTGCGGCGATAGAGCTCGACCGCTTCGCGCAGCCTTCGCTCGGCTCCGTCGGTAATCCCGCTCTGCAGCAGGGCGCGTCCGGCCAGCTCGAACAACTCCGCGCGCTCGCGATCGCCGTCGGCCAGCTCCGCGGCTTTATCGAAGTAGCGCTCGGCCTCCGGGCCCAGGGCCAGCGAGGCGGCCGCTCGGCCAGCGGCCGTCAGCGTCTCGCGCGCCGAGGCCCGCAGCTGGCCGGCGTCGTCGGCCTCGGGATCCGCCTCGATCGCCGCCAGGTAGTGCGAGGCCAGCACCTCGGCGATGTCGGCCAGCTCACCGGGCCAGCTGCCGCGCAGGTACGCCGCGGCGGACAGGTGTCGCGCCTTGCGGGTCCGCCGGGCGAGCGTCCCGTAGGCCACCGTGCGCAGCAGGGCCTGGAGGAATACGTACTGCCCCCGCTCGGGCGAGCGGGGATCGGCGTCATGAGCGAGCACCTGCTTGACCACCAGGGCATCGAGGACACCGGCGACGTCACTCTCGGGGCGGCCACTCAGGGTGGCCACGCCGGCCGCCGAGAATGCCTGTCCGAGCACCGACGCGTCCTGGAGCAGGGTGCGCTCGCGGGGCGAAAGTCCATCCAACCGAGAGGCGACGAGGGCATGCAGCGTCTCGGGGACATCGAGGTCGGACACGTCAGCGGTCAACACGTAGCGCGCCCCCTCCTGGACGAGCAGACCTCGATCCTGAAGCATCCGGACGGTCTCCACCGCGTACAGCGGAATGCCCTCCGCTCGCCGTCCGATCTGGCCCACCAGGTCTGGAGGCAGTCCCGGTGCCAGTCCATCCAGGATCTCGACGATCGCGTCCGGAGCCAGAGGCGACAGCGACATGAGCTCCCACCCCGGCCGCTTCTCGCGCAGCTCCGGGCGGCCCAGGGCGAGCACGAAGATCGGGAAGTCGGCCGACCATTCGAGCAGATAGTCGATGAACTCGAGCAGCCCGCTGTCGGCCCACTGAAGATCCTCGAAGGCCAGGATCACCGGATTGGTGCCCGCCATCCGCTCGAAGAACAGCCGCCAGCCGCTGAACAGATCGGCCCGGTCGGCGTCAGGGCGCTCTTCGAGGCGGAGGAGGTGCGCCAGGCGCGGCTCGACCAGCCGGCGCTCGCGTTCGTCCGACACCTGCTCGTAGACCGCCTCGTGCAGCTTCTCACGGGCGACCCCGGGCGGCTCCTCCTCGAGGATGCCCGCGCGCGCCCGGACCATCTCGGCCAGGGCCCAGTAGGCCACGCCCTCCCCGTAGGAGAGGCAGCGTCCCTGGTGCCACCAGCGAAGATCCTGAATCCCGTCCAGGTACTTGAAGTACTCCCACAACAGACGCGACTTCCCGGCCCCGGCGTCGCCGACCACCGACACCAGCCGCGCCCGTCCACCCGTGGCCGACTCCTCGCCCGCCGCGATCACCCGCTGGAGGTCGCGCCCGCGGCCGACGAAGGGCGCCTCGACGCCGACTCTGCGTCGCGCCCCGCCCGCGCCGGCCACTACCCGCAACGCCGTCCATGCCTGGACGGGCTGATCGCGCCCTTTGAGCTCGTGGAGGCCGGCGTCCTCGTAGGCAACAGCGGCCTCGCTGGCCCTCCGCGTCACGTCGTCAACCAGCACCGTGCCCGGGGCCGCGATCGACTGCAATCGCGACGCCGTGTTGACCGTGTCACCAAGCACCATCCCCTCGCCCTCGGACCCGACCTCGACCGCGGCGCTCCCAGTCAGCACCCCGGCACGAACCCGCAGCTCGAGCATCCCCACCGCCTCGCCCAGGGCGGTCACCGCTTCGGTCAGTGACAGTC
>JBOGYN010000189.1:0-1679 GCA_050696855.1 Solirubrobacteraceae bacterium
ACCGAGCCGGCATGCTCGTAGGCCTTGAGGACCTGCTGGTAGGGGCTCGGCGCCGCCTGCGCTGGGCTGGCTGGACCTCCCGCGCTCATCGCGAACGCGAGCGCCGCGCTCACGAATCCGACAAGCCTGGGCACCGGCACAAACCTACTCCAGGCCCAGCCAGCGGGTCAGCGGCAGCGGCGCGGCCGCGGCGGCCAGTGCCTCGATGGTGGGTTGCGCGACCGGGCCCAGCGTGGCCACCTCGACGTTCCCCAGCGCTTCGATCGTCTCCCGGTTGGAGACCTCGATCTGGTCGGGCTCTGCCCGCCACGGTGTCAGCACGACACCGGCCACCGGCAGGGCTGCCTCGCGCGCGGCCGCGAGGGTGAGCAGGGTGTGATTGATCGTGCCGAGTCCGGGGCGGGCCGCCACCAGCAGCGGTAGTCCCACTTCGCCGGCCAGAGCGCGGACATCCCCGTCCTCGCCCAGGGGGACGAGAAGTCCGCCGACCCCCTCGACCACCAGGGCGACTCCGGGCACGGCCACGCCGCGGATCCGCGAGCCAAGGTCGGCCACCGACAGCGGGCGGTCGGCGAGGGCGGCGGCGAGGTGCGGTGAGACCGGCGGTCCGTAGCCCTCGAGCACCACATCCTCGGGGTGGCAGCCGGCCACCGCCGCCAGCAGCTCGTGGTCACGTGGCCAGATGCCGTCGGCGGCTTCATCGAGGCCGGTCAGAACCGGCTTGAGCACCTGGACGGGATGCCCTTGGGTGCGCAAGGCGGCGACGATCGCCGCGGTCAGAACGCTCTTGCCGACGCCCGTGTCTGTCCCGGTGACAAAGCAGCCCGGCACCCCCGGGGGCGCGGTCAGGCGGCGCGCCGGGCGCGCCCCGGGGCTTCGAAGTCGAACACTCCGGCGCGCGGCGGCGGCCCGCTGGCGAAGTCCGGCTCAGGGTGGTAGCGGGGGTGTGCTTCGCGGTCCAGCGTTCGGGTACTCACTCCGGTTGCGGCGCCGCCGCCGGCGAACGCAGCCCTTGGCTCGAAGCCGTGGGCCCGCGCCACCGCGCCCAGGGTGCGGCCGGCGGCCCGCAGCTCCTCTTCGCCGTGGGTGGCCATCACGGCCAGGCGCAGACGCGAGGTCATCGGGGGCACGGTCGGCGGACGGATCGCCTGCGCGAACACTCCGCGCGCCAGCGCCGCTTCGCAGATGCGCATGGCGCGCTGCGCCTCGCCGATCACCAGCGGCAGGATCTGGGTCCGGGACTCGCCGACGTAAAAGCCCTCGGCTTCGAGCGCACCGCGGAGGGCCGCCGCATGGGCGGCCAGCTTCTCGACCCGTCGCGGGCGCTCCTGGAGGAGCTCGAGCGCCGCCAGGGCCGCGGCCACGGCCGGCGGGGGCAGTGCGGTCGAAAAGATGAACGTCCGGGCGGCATTGACGAGATAGCGAGCCATCTGCTGGTCGCACGCCACGAAGGCGCCGTAGGAGCCCAGCGCCTTGCCCAGGGTGCCGACGATCACATCCACCTGGTCCTCGAGCCCGGCTTCGGCCAGCGCCCCCCGGCCGCCCGGGCCCAAGGTGCCGGTGGCGTGGGCCTCGTCGACCAGGGTCCGCAGGCGATGGCGCTCGGCGAGCTCGACGATCTCGAGCAGGGGTGCGACGTCACCGTCCATCGAGAACACGCTGTCGGTGACGATCAGGGC
>JBOGYN010000190.1:0-3288 GCA_050696855.1 Solirubrobacteraceae bacterium
CTCGCTGCGCCTGCATCAGTGCGGCCTGCCCAAGCTGATGGCGCTCGAGCTGTTCAAGCCGTTCATCATGGCTCGGCTCGTCGAGCGCAAGTCCGCACAGAACATCAAGGCGGCCAAGAAGATGGTCGACTCGATGATCCCTGAGGTCTGGGACGTGCTCGAGGAGGTCATCCACGAGCATCCCGTGCTCCTCAACCGGGCGCCGACGCTGCACCGTCTGGGTATCCAGGCTTTCGAGCCGGTGCTGGTCGAGGGCAAGGCGATCCAGGTTCACCCCCTGGTCTGCCACGCCTTCAACGCCGACTTCGACGGTGACCAGATGGCGGTTCACCTGCCGCTGTCCGCCGAGGCCCAGGCCGAGGCGCGGATCCTGATGCTCTCGGCCAACAACATCCTCTCGCCGGCCCACGGCGCGCCGCTGGCGACGCCCGCGCAGGACATGGTGCTGGGCGCCTATTACCTGACCTACGGCCCGGAGGGCAAGGCGCTGGCCGACATCGACCCCGCTACCCAGAAGCCGCGCGCGCACGTGTTCCGCACCGCCCAGGAGGCGGAGTGGTCCTACGAGCACCGCGTGGTCGCCCTGCACGACCTGGCCGAATACCGGCCCGTGGGCCTGGACGGCGGACACGTGCTGACCACGGTCGGCCGGATCATCTACAACGACAAGATCGAGCGCGCCCTCGAAGAGGCCCTGGGCGACCAGTTCGACCCCAAGTCCTACGAGTTCATCAACCGCTCGATGAAGAAGAAGGACACGACCAAGCTGGTCGACGACCTCGTGCAGCGCTACGGGGCGCCGTCGATCTCGCAGGTGCTCGACGCCTTCAAGGACGTGGGCTTCGAGTACGCGACCCGCGCCGGCGTGACGATCTCCAAGAACGACGTCCAGACCCCGCCCTCCAAGAAGGAGATCCTCGCTCGCTACGAGGCCGAGCTGATCACGGTCGACGCTCAGTACGCCGACGGCGAGATCACCGAGGAGGAGCGCCACGAGGCGGTCACGGGGCTATGGGATCGCGCCACCAACGAGGTCGGCGAGGCGCTCTACGCGCACCTGGAGGAGATGAACCCCATCTTCATGATGGCCAACTCCGGTGCCCGTGGCTCGTTCTCCCAGATCCGTCAGCTGGCCGGCATGCGCGGCCTGATGGCCAACCCGAAGGGGGAGATCATCGAGCGTCCGATCAAGGCCAACTTCATGGAAGGCCTGTCGGTGCTCGAGTACTTCATCTCCACCCACGGGGCCCGCAAGGGACTGGCCGACACGGCGCTGCGCACGGCGGACTCGGGTTACCTGACTCGCCGGCTGGTCGACGTCTCCCAGGACGTGATCGTCCGGGCCGAGGATTGCGGCACCGAGGGCTTCATCGAGAGCCCGGTGTTCCAGCTCGAGGTCAACCCCGAAACCCGCCGGCTGCGTCCGACTGACCAGATCAACACCGATCTCATCGGCCGGATCGCCGCCACGGACCTCAAGACCAAGCGCGGTCGCGTCATCGTCGAGCAGGGCAGGGAGATCGATCGCGCCGAGCTGGCCGACCTCGTGGAGGCCTGGCAGGAGGACACCGAGAAGGGCCAGGTCATCACCGTCCAGGTTCGCTCGGTGCTCAAGTGCGAGGCCCCCTCGGGTATCTGCCAGGCGTGCTACGGCCGCGCGATGGCGACCGGGAACCTGGCTCAGATCGGCGACGCGGTGGGCATCATCGCCGCTCAGTCGATCGGCGAGCCGGGCACCCAGCTGACCATGCGTACGTTCCACACCGGCGGCGTCGCCGGCGCGGACATCACGCACGGACTCCCGCGCGTGGTGGAGCTGTTCGAAGCCCGCAAGCCCAAGGGACTGGCCAAGATCTCCGAGGTCAATGGCAAGGTCACGATCGAGGACTCCGACAAGGCGATCACGGTCGTGGTCACCGACGAGGGGGGAGAGGAGCACCGCTCCACCTTCCCGCGCCGGACGCTGCTCTACGTCGAGGAGGGTCAGAAGATCGAGGCGGGTACGCAGCTCAACGAGGGCTCGCTGTATCCCCACGAGCTGCTTGCCATCCGCGGCCGGACCGAGACCGAGCTCTACCTCGTGCGCGAGGTGCAGGAGGTCTACAAGTCCCAGGGCGTGGACATCAACGACAAACACATCGAGTTGATCGTGCGCCAGATGATGAAGAAGGTTCGCGTCGACCAGAAGGGCGACACGGATCTGCTGCCGGGCCAGTTCGTCGACCGCTACGAGTACGCCAAGATCAACGCCGGCGTGATGGACTCGGGCGGCGAGGCAGCCCAGGCCGAGGAGATCATCCTCGGCATCACCAAGGCCTCGCTCAACACGGACTCGTTCCTGTCGGCGGCCTCCTTCCAGGAGACCACCAAGGTCCTGACCGATGCCGCCCTGGAGGGCAAGATCGATCGCCTCAACGGCCTCAAGGAGAACGTCATCATCGGCAAGCTGATTCCGGCTGCCACGGGGCTCAAGCGCTACCGGCGGATCGAGATCGAGCCCGCCGAGCCGCTCCCCCGTGGGATCGACGAGGTCGGGCTGCTCGATCACGACGACCTCGCGGCCGAGCTGGGCCTCACCGACGGCGAAAGCCTGGGTGGCTTCGCCTCGGGGCTGGAGCCCGATCTGTCGGACCTCGAGAACATCGGCAACGGCGGCTCCCACATGGGCTTCGCCGAGGAGCTGGCCGATCTCGATGTCCCGAACGACAGCGACGGAGACTCCAAGGAGTAATCCTGCTGGCCGGGGAGCGGCGCGTACGCCTGAGCGCAGACGAGCACGAGCTCGGTGCGTGGTGGCGGGCGCGTCGCTCACCGGACCCGCGCCTGACCGGTCTGCTTACGCGCGAGCTGGTCGGTACGGGCATGCCCAGACGGAGTTCGGCTCGTGGCTTGAGCCTCCGGTCGCCTCCCTGACTCTGAACATCGACCTTGACGGCAGCCTGCTGGCCGACGGGGCACCGCTCCCGGCCGCCTGGGTGGGCGGTCTCGGGGACACCTACGCCGTGGTCGGCGTCGGTCCCCTCTACGGCTCGATCGACCTCAAGCTCAACCCCCTGGGCGCCTACTCGCTGCTGGGCATGCCCCTGTCCGAGCTGGCCGGCAGCTGCGTGTCGCTGGCCGACGTGTTCGGCCCCAGTGGGACTCAGCTGGCCATCCGGCTGCGCGAGCTGACCGCCTGGGACGAGCGCTTCGATGTCCTCGAGGCGTTCCTGCTGGCGCGACTCGCGGTGGGCGCGGTGCCCGACCCGGCGGTCGCCTGGGCGTGGCGGCGTCTGCACGAGACGGGCG
>JBOGYN010000191.1:0-1791 GCA_050696855.1 Solirubrobacteraceae bacterium
GTACCCGATGGCACTCAATCAGCGCCTCGGGGTGACGCGCGACGGGGACATGGTGGAGGGCGCGCATGAAGATCGCCAGCTCCACGGTGCCCGCGGCGAGAGGTAGCTGCTCGGCCCGTCCGACGAGATACCGCGCTCGGCTGTCCTCGGGATGACGTCGAGCCCGCTCCAGCTGCGCCGCGGAGATTTCGATCCCGGTCACGCGAGCGCCCCGCGCGGCGAGTTCACGCACCAGGGTGCCGGCGCCGCAACCGATGTCGACGACGTTCTGCCCCGCCGGCTCGACGAGCCGCTCGAGCATGTCAAGGTCGGAGACGATCTCGCGAGCATCGGCCATGGGCGGTCAAGCGTAGCCCGGCGCGTTCCAGCCGCTACGGTCTCGCCGCATGGACACCGCCTTCACTCCGTCGCACCGCGGCGGCTCGGGATCGCCTCTGGTCTGCGTGCACGGACTGAGCGACACGTGGCGCAGCTGGGAGCTTGTGCTCCCCGCTCTGGAGCGCCGCCACGACGTGCTCGCCGTGACCTTGGCCGGCCACGCCGGAGGTCCGCCGCTCGCAGCCACAGTCACCGACCAGGCCCTGGCCGACGGCGTGCAGCGCGCGATGGACGAGGCCGGGTTTGAGACCGCCCACATGGTCGGCAACTCACTGGGCGGTTATGTCTCCCTCCAGCTCGCCGCTTGCGGCCGGGCACGCACCGTGGTCGCCTTTTCCCCCGGGGGAGGCTGGGCCGAGGGCGATGACTCGAATCGGGCCACCGCGGCCTACTTCCGGACCATGCACGGCCTGGTGCAGGACGCGGCCCCGCACGCCGACGAGATCGTGTCCACCCCCGAGGGCCGACGCCGGGCCACGGCGTACACGACGACCAATTACGAGCACATCCCGGCCGAGCTTCTCGCCCATCAGATCCGGGGCGTGGCCGCGTGCGACAGACTCCTTGACCTGGTCGAGCACGCGCAGCGCGAGGGCTTCAACCTCGACCCGGAGCAGCTCACCTGCCCGGTCCGGGTCGTGTGGGGCACTGAGGACAGACTGCTCCCCTGGCCGGGCGCGGCCGCCCGCTTACGGCATCAGTGGCTCACCAATGCCGACTGGGTGGAGCTCGACGGCGTTGGCCACTGCCCCCAGCTCGACGTTCCCAACGAGGCCGCCGAGCTGATCCTGGGCTTCACCAGCTGAGCGTCCGAGCAGCCCAGCCTAGACTGGCGAGAGTGACCGGGACGCTCTACGAATGGGGAGGCGGAACCGAGGCGTTCGAGCGGCTCATCAACGCCTTCTATGACCGCGTCGAGGCCGATGACCTGCTCTCCGCGTTTTTTCCGGGCGGCGTCAGTGCCGAGCATCGCGACCATGTGATCGCCTGGTGGTGTGAGGTCTTCGGGGGCCCGGCTCGATACACCGAGGAGCTCGGCGGCTACGAGCACATGCTGGCCAGGCACCGCGGACTCGGGATCACCCCCGAGCACCGCTTTCGCTTCGCCTCGCTGATGAGCTTGGCCGCCGATGACGCCGGCCTGCCCGACGACCCTGAGTTCCGTTCCGCGCTGGTGGCCTACCTCGAGTGGGGCACCCGGCTCGCGATGCACAACTCGCAGCCCGGGGCGGGCGACATCCCTGCGCACCCCCCGGTGCCGCGATGGGGATGGGGCGAGGCCCCTCCCTACCAGTCCTGATCGATACGCCGGGGCCGTGGAGTCATCGGTCTCAGCTGAGATCGTGCTGGTAGACAACGAACGACGTGGGCTGTCCGACCTGGTCATAGAGCGACCGGGCCGCTCCGTTGTAC
>JBOGYN010000192.1:0-2149 GCA_050696855.1 Solirubrobacteraceae bacterium
GTCTGCGTTCGCAGGCCCGCCATCCGCTCGATCGTCCAGCCCTTCGCGGCCTCGCGCAGCCACCGTTGGTGGATATGGGTGAAGTCGATCTGGCGGTGCTCGCGGATCCCGAACACGCCGAGGTCCAAGACGTCCTTGAGCCGCTCCTGCTCTGGCGTTGAGGTCAACCGCCTGGCGGCGATCATCGCGACCTCGACCGCCCGCTGAGACTGGTATGTGCCAGGCAGATCCCCCAGCTCCAGGATCGACCCGACGCCGGCGCGCGCAACATCGGCCCACGCCATCCCCAGCCTGTCCGGCGGGGTGATCAGCGCATATGGCTCGATCAGCAATTGCAGCCCGGCGAGCAGCTGCCACTCGACGAGCTCCGGGAGCTCGGGCATCACGGCGCGCCTGCCGTCAAGCCCGGGCCGCCACGGGCCCGCGGCAAGGAACTGATCAAACAAAGGACGTTGATCTGGTGGGCTCTTTCGCCACCGTCGGCGGCAGACCGCGCACAACCGCTCATCGGTGGTCGCCCACCGGCGGCACCCGTCGACCAGGCAGCGCCCAAACGAGCGCCGCGGCGACGCCGGTGAGAAGCGATCATCGCCGTCCACGAACACCTCGACCGTCTGTCCGCGATCGTGACGCATCCGGCTGCACTCCGAACACAGCCCACTGGACTGCGCGGCCCGTTCGTGACCGGGCGTGCAGCAGACCAGGCACAGCCGTTGCTCGCGGTCGGCCTGGCCGAGGCGCAGCATCGGCATCGCCTTGAACTCCTCAAGCGTCACAGGCGCAGCGCGGTGGCCACGAACCCGTGCCAGATAGTTCCTCGCGCATTGATCGCACAGCCCCAGCGCACGCGCCCGGTCATATGAGCCTGCACGTGGGCACCCGTATCGCTCGCACGCCTGGTAGCCAAACAGGGGATCGTCCGCTGGCGGCCAGAACACCCGCCGCTCCGGATCCCAACCGCGGGCGATCAACGCTTCCAGGCCCACGTTGGCCTTCAGCCGCGCCAGCTCGACCGGCTCTGACGCGGGCGCGAGCACGGCGGCGCGCGCGGACGCCGTCATCGTGTCGCTCCCGGCGTCAACGTCGGCAGCGCGACGCTCTCCACAGCCGCGCGCAACCGCTCACGCGAGGTGCGCGCGTAGCGGCGGGTCGTCTCCACCCGAGCGTGACCGAGGATCATCTGCACCTCATCCAGCGACCGACCCGACTCCACCAGTTCGGTCGCGAGCCCGTGGCGAAACTGGTGAGGCGTGACCACCCGATCGATGCCGGCGCGGCGGCCGAGTGCCGCGACTACCTCTCGCGCTCGGCCGTCCGTCATCGCCCGCCCGACCTCGCCGCCCGTCAGGTTCACGAACACGAAATCCGACCGCGCCGCCGCCGGAGTTCGATCGCGATCAGCGCAATAGGCCGCATAGACGCCGACCACCGCCGGATGAACCGGCACCACCAGCTCCCGCCGGCGCTTGCTCAACGCCAAGTTCTCGTTGTCCTCGCGCCGCACCACGTGCAGATGCGGACCCTGGACCGAGCAGCCGACCGCCCGGGAGTTCTCCATCAAGTGCAGGTCGCTGCGCCGCAACCCCAGCGCCTGCCCGATCCGCAGCCCCGTCAACGCCAACAGCGAGATCAAAAACTTGTCGCGCACGCCGCCCGGCGCGGCCATCATCGCCGCGTACTCCTCCAAAGTCGCCGTCTGCGGCTCGCTCTCACCTGAGCGCCGCAACGTGTGGACCGGCCTGGCGACCATCGCCGGCAGATCCTCAAGCCACGGCATCGCTTCGCCCACCGGCTCGACGACGTCGTAGAGTAGCTCGTTGACCGAGCTCGGGACCGCGCCGTGGCGGACCTGGAAGCGATAGAAGCTGCGAACGCAGCCCATGATGTCCGCCACCCGGTCAACGCTCCGGGCGCGACCGTGGCTGCGACCGACCCGGCTGATCGGGGTCGTGCGCAAATGCAGCTGGAACATCCCCAAGTTCCGCGCGCACGTCACGAGGTCGTCAAGCAGCCCCCGCTCAGACGCCCAAGCGCCGAACTCGACCAGCCCGGACGCGTACTGCGCCGTTGTCTTCTCTGACCGGTCGCGGGCGAAGCGCTCCTCAAACAGGAACCGATCAAACGCCGGCACCAAGACGAGACTGTCGTC
>JBOGYN010000193.1:0-1969 GCA_050696855.1 Solirubrobacteraceae bacterium
GTTACCGGTTCTCGGTCGCTGCGTCGATCATCCGTGTCAGCTCGGCCGCGAGCGCTGGCAGCTCGGGTAGCGCGTACTGGAGCTCTGATGGCGGGGTGTCGGTGAGGGTCATCTCGCCAGCCAGGTAGCGCGAGACGGCCATCGGTGCCGTGGTGCGTCGCGGTGCCCATTCGGTCACGGTCCGGTCGCGCCCGGGGCAGAGGATCAGTCCGATGCTTTCCTCCTGGCTGTCCCGGCGCTCGAGCTCGTCGACGGCGTTCAGATAGAATTCATCTTGCCGGCGAACTCGGGCTTGAGGTTCTCGACCTTCAGATCGATGACCACGAACCGGCTAATAGTACTTTGTTACGCGTTTGTCACTCGGTCTGGCGAGGATGCTGGAGCGAGAGCTGGTCGAGGTCGACTGGTTGTTGGCAGGTCTGACAGTGTCCGTTCCAGCACTTGAAGATCGGCTGCAAGAGGCGGACGGCTTGTTCGAGGGTGAGGCCGTAGACCGGGCTAAGGTGGGCGCAGCCGCTCGAGGGTGAGGAACCCGTGCGCGGCGGTGACCAGCGCGGTGTGGTGATACCAGCCCAGCCAGGAGCGGCCTTCGTAGTGGTCAAGGCCGAGCTGGCCTTTGAGCTGTCGGTAGTCAAGTTCGATCTTCCAGCGCAGTCGCGCGAGCCGCGCGAGCCGACCGGGCTTGGTCGAGGCCGGGAGGTCAGAGATCCAGTAGTCGGTCGGCTCGGGCTTGTCTGTGGGCCACTCAGCGATCAGCCATTCCTCGCGCGGTGGGATCTGCGCAGCGCTCTTGTCCCAGCGCCCGTGGCCGTCGTGCGCTCGCCAGTGGTGCGCGGCGCGGACGCGCGCGAAGGCGAACCGCGACCTGACCGGTCTGCCGTTGGGCCCGTCGCGGAACGTGACCGTCTTCAGCCGCGCTTCTCCGAGATTGGCGATCAGAGCGCCGATCGACTCGGGGTCGCGGTCGGGTCGGGGATCGTTGCTCTTGCGCCCGGGTCCCGAGCGCGGCTCGGGCGAGGTGAACTTCGTCTCGGCGCTGAACACGGTCGTCTCCGGGGAGATCGACAGCACGTACTGAAGGCCGCCGGTGTGCAGGTCGTCGCGAAGCTCGGTGTTATCGCCGTAGGCCTGGTCGCCCAGCACCGGCGCCTTTGAGACCTTCCAGCCAGCGGCGCGCAGCGCCAGCCCGACCCCCAGCGCCGGCTTGGTCGCAAACTCGACCTCCTCGGGGATCTTCGCCTTGCGCCGTCGCTCCGGGTCATCACACCACTCCCGCGGCAGATACAGCGCCCATCCCAACGGCACCGTCCCCCGGGCGCCAGCCGCATGCAACGACACGCCGATCTGGCAGTTGCCGATCTTTCCCAACGTCCCCGAGTACTGGCGCTTGACCCCAGGCGAATGCTTGCCGTCCTTCGGAAACCCGGTGTCATCAAGCACCCACGCCTCAACATCGATCACCGGCGCCACCCGCTCACAGACCGCGCGCATCACCACGACCGGATCCCACGGGCTGACAGCCAAAAACTGCTGCAGCGACTGATAGTCAGCCTCCCCACCCAGCCGCCCGACCATCGGCTCAAGCGATTTACGCGCCCCCTGCTCCAGCAACCCGCGCACATACAGCCCACCGTTGGCGATCTGCACCGGGTGGCCAGTCGCCTCCGACAGCACCTCACCCGCGAACGCCTCAGCACGCTCCCGCACCGCCGAGGGCACGTCGACCTGCTCGCTCCCATCCGCCCGCGCTTCGCTCACCACGACCATCATGCCCTCCTCGCGTCGGCAACACCAACGCCAGAAGGGTTCGCCGCCACCCCGACGAACTCCTACACAACGCGTAACAAAGTACTACTAGATGGCATGGCGTTCGAGCAGGCGGCGGGCGATGATCAGATGCTGGATCTCGTTGGAGCCCTCACCCAGGATCAGCACCGGCGCATCTCGGTACAGGCGCTCGATCGGGTAC
>JBOGYN010000194.1:0-2859 GCA_050696855.1 Solirubrobacteraceae bacterium
TGCTTGACCAGGCTCCGAGCGTCGGGGGTCCGCTCAGGGAGTCGGGTACTGCCGTTGTGTTGCGTCAGTACGCGTGTCCACAGTGCGCAACGCTGCTCGAGGTCGATGTCGCCCTCGCGGGCGATCCTCGCCTCCACGACGAGATCGCGCGATGGCCGATCAGCAAGCCTGAGCCAGACGCAAAGTCCCGGTCACTCGCGGATTCGCTGGCTGAAGGGTGAAGTGAACGTGGCCGTCGCGCTGATCTTCGAGAACCCGCACGTGACACAGGAGCAGTACGACACCGTCCGGGCGCGCCTCGGCGTCGATGCCGACCATCCCCCGGAGGGCGCGTTGCTGCACGTGGGTGGTGCTAATCGCGCGGGCGGTTGGGGCGTGTTCGAGATCTGGGAGTCCGAGGACGCCGCAGTGGCGTTCATCGAAGAGCAGCTGACGCCCGTGTTCAGGGAGCATGGGCGCCCGCCCCCGGTTTACAGGGTCTGGGAGCTGCACCGAGTTCTGCACTGGCCGCCCCCGGCCGCGGTGGGGTAGAGCCGGCGGGGTAGAGCCGGCGAGGGCCTGCGATCGCTCGCGTGTGTGACGACCGGCGATAAGCTATTTGTAATACGATAGACGTTCTGATTTGGGCCATCGAAGGCGCTGCGCGGGACATTTGGACCGACGGCAGTGTGGCGGAACGGGGGACGCGGTTTCCCTTACCGCCCGATGACCCCGGTCACGCCAATCCCGCCGATTCGAGGTGAAATGTCCAAAGCTGCCCCATCCGACGTTGACGCTGCACTGGACGCAGCCAAGGCGCTGATCAAGGAGGACGAGATCGTCGACCTCGCGCTGGCGCTCGGCAACCTCGACAGTCCCACCGGTTCGGAAGGCGCCGCGTCCGACTACGTGTTCGAGTGGCTCGAGCGGTCCGGCTTTCAGCCACGGCGGGTGGCGCTGCTCCCGGAGCGCGCGAATGTCGTCGCGCGGGTGCGCGGCACCGGTGAGGGCCCGAGCCTTCTCTTCAACAGCCACCTCGACACGACCATCGCACGCGAGGAGGTGCTGACGACCCCGCGCGCGGACGCCCGCGAGTACCACGAGGCGTGGCGCGAGGGAAACCACCTGATCGGCAACGGAATCGTCAACAACAAGGGCGTCATGTCGACGTGGATGGTCGCCTGCAAGGCGCTTCGTGACGCCGGCGTGCAGCTCCGAGGAGACCTCGTGATGACGATGGTCGTCGGCGAGATCGGGGTGGAACCCGTGGACGAGTTCCAGTCACCGGAGTACCTGGCCAAGGAGGCCGGGGCGCGCTTTTTGGTCAACCGCGGCGTGACCGCCGACTACGGGGTCGTCGCCGAGGGGACGAGTTTTGGTCTCTGCTGGGTCGAGGCCGGGAAGGCCTTCTTCAAGGTCAGCGTGCTGGGCGACGAGCCTCCTCTGTACACCCCCTATCTGCCACGGCCGACCTCAATTGCCGGCTCGCCCAACGCGATCGTGCGTGCGACGGCGGTCATCGCCGCGATTGAGCAATGGGCCGAGCGCTACGAGCGCGACCACACATACCGCTGCGAGGGCGGGACGGTAGTGCCGAAGGTGAGCGTCAACGCGATCCGCAGTGGCGTGCCGTACAAGATCACCAAGACCCCCTCGATCTGCGAACTCTACGTCGACACGAGGATCACGCCTGAGCAGGACGTACGCGGCGTGGAGCGCGAGCTGCGGGCGATGCTCGACGAAACGGGGATTCCGACGATCGTGGAGCCGTTCGCCTTCCGCCGCGGCTACGAGGCGCCGGCGCAGGACGTGCAGCCGCTCGTGGACCACGTTGAGGCCGCCCATGACCGGATCTTCGGGGGCCGCCCGGGTCGGCCGGTGGAGGCGATCACGAGCATGTGGCGTGATAGCAACGTGTTCATCGAGGCCGGAATCCCGACTGTCGTCTATGGCCCGGGGGCGAGCGTCGGCGGCGGCAACTTCGCGATGGAGATCGGCGACCTCGTCGCAGCGGCGCAGGTGTACGCGGCGCTCGCTATCGAGGTTTGCGGGGTCGCCTCCTTAGGTGCCGATCAGCCTTGATCGTCCATTCCCGTGATCGAACCGGTCTGCGAGCGGGGGTCGCGGTCACGCCACTCGCCCCGCGCGACGGCTTGCAGGAACTCCTCGACCGCGCGGTTGAAAACATGCGGCTCCTCGAGGTTGGCGGTGTGACCGGTGCGCGGAAGCACGAGCAGGCCGGCCGACGGAACCGTCCGCTTCAACATCAAGCTCGCCTCCAGACAGCCGTCGTCTTCGTCGCCGGCGAGGATCAGGGTCGGTACGTGCAGGGCGCTCAGCTCCTCCCCCATCTCGTATAGCGACGGCCGTCTGCTTTGGACGCCGAGCATCGTCAGCGCCGCCCCTTGCGAGGAGTGCTCGGCAAGCGCCGCCGCGAACTTCTCCCACCCCTGCGGGTTGCGGTTCTGAAACTGGACCCGGGCAGGACCGACGGCGTACTGCGGGGCAACCGCCGCCGCCCCCTCGGTGCGAAACGCCTCGGCGATCGCCGCCGACTCACGCCGGAATCGCTCCTGCGCTTCCGGCGCCGCTCCGTAGCCGACGCCCCCGACTACCAGCGAGCGCGCTCGCTCGGGTGCCCGCAAGCCAAGGTGAAGGGCGCAGAATCCGCCCATCGAGAGCCCGACGATGTGAGCGCGATCGATTCCCAGCCCGTCGAGCACGGCCAGGGCGTCGTCCACGGCGCGCGCCTGCGAGTAGGCGTCCAGGTCGCTGGGAACGTCCGACGGCGGGTAGCCGCGAGCCGCGTAGACGATGCACTGGTAGCGATCGCGAAAATGGTCAACCTGCGGCTGCCAGCTGCGGTGATCTCCCGCGAAC
>JBOGYN010000195.1:0-2209 GCA_050696855.1 Solirubrobacteraceae bacterium
GCTCATCGATGCACGCGGCACGAGATGTCGGTGAAAGCCATAGGCATCTAGCTGGATAGACGCGCGGGCCCCCCGGAACGTGAGAACGACTACACCGCCGCGGTAGCGGGCTCAGACAGGCCGCTCATTTTCGCCGTCGATCTCACAAATCGATGCTCCTGAACCGTCACACCCCAGACGATCAGACGGCGCCACCTGCGCCATCACCCACGAACGACCGGAGCCCACCATGAGCTGGACCGTCGCCTGCTTCTGCGGAAACGTCTACACCGCGCCCCCCGACCGCTGCGACGCCTGTGGCAGCACACTCGACGTTGCTTCGGGCGACACGTCCACCCGCGACGCGACGACCGACGGCGTCCCGCCCGACCTTGCCATCGGCGCAATCCCCGCGGCCGAGCTGCCGGCCCACCACGCATAGGCGTTCGCACGGCCCGACGGCAGTCCCGCTCTGGCGTCACACCCAGATCGATGTTCGATCAAACACCCAAACAAGTGAGGTAACGCATGTCAATCGAAGACAACAAGGCAATCGTCGGACGCTGGTTCGATGAATTCTGGGGAGCCGACTACAACCCGGCGATCATCGACGAGCTAGCCGCGCCCGAGATCCGATTCGAGTACTCGCTGCACGCACCGTGCCGCGGCCGCGACGAGGTTCGGGCATTCGCCACGAAGTTCCGGGCCGCGTTCCCCGACCTTGCCTTCGGCGGAACAGCAGAACTGATCGCCGAGGGCGACTACGTCGTCGGACAATGGAAGGGCGGCGGCACCCACACCGGCGAAGCGTTCGACGACATGCCCATCGGAGCGCTTCCGGCGGGCTCGGGCAAGACCATGAGCTTCACCGGCACCACCGTGCTGAAGCTCGAGAACGGGCTGATCACCGAGGAGGTCGGCCTCGACGACGGCGTCACCGTCCTCAAGATGCTCGGTCTCATCCCACAGAACTAACCGGGCCCGAGCACCCGCAAGGCGGCTCGGTCCGAAGCTCAGTCGACCCTGGCGGGCCAACCCATCCCGCCAGGGTCGCCATGCCCCACAGCACCACGCCCGAGCGTCGGCGTGGCCGTCACCGAACCCGACTAACAAGCACTAGGCGCCGGCTGGCTCCCCGCCTTCACGATCCCCGTCAGGTGGAGTCGCCATCAGCTTGCCCCCGTGGCGCCCGACGCGAATCTCTTGCCATCTGGCGCCGGCGGCCCTAGCCGCGCCTCGTTGGCCGAGACCGCGGCGAAGCCGCACTCCCTGGCGGTGTCAACGGCCTTACGTAGCCGCACGAACAACAGCGGCTCCTCTCCGAACGGCATCAGCGGCAGATGGACGCCGACATCCACATCGCAATGCTTTCACATTGCACCCCACAGCCACGCCCCGAGCAGCGCAACCCGACACGGTTCCAGCACTCTCCGCGGCGATTGGGAACCGATCGCAGTCGGTGGGCACGCGCCCAAGCGCCAGAGATCGATTCGGGAGACCTGCTCTGCTGGCTCGGGCATCTCGCCGTGCGCGGCGGCGCACCTGCTCCGCGCGGAAAGCTGGGCCAGCCAGACTGCCGCTTGGTCGCCGAGGCGGGTCCCTCAGCTCGTCTTCTGCTCTTGCTCGCGGCAGAGTGAAAGCGGCAGCGTGAGCGCCGGTGCAGACGGGAGGTCTGGTGCCCGGACCTTCGTGGATGTGGAAGCCGGGGGCCTTTGCTTCTCCCTGGGTTGAGCGCCACTCGGCCGCCGCGGGCCGGCGGCCGGGCGAGCCTGCGCTTCTCACCTGAGGCCTTGCGGGGGGGAAGGGGCCCCGGCTCGATGGTGCCAGCCAAGACGAAGTTAGATTGGTTAGTTCGCTTGGTGACCCGGCTGTGTCGGTTCTTGCCCCATGACCACCCGTCTGGCTCGCGGTCCAAGCGTGGGATCGCTTAGGAAGCGGTCTATCAGCTGCTCGGACCCGCCGATGCAGGACCAGCTGTCGTCCCACATGGTGGAGACCAGCCATGACCGGTCTGCGGGGAACATCAGCTCAGGCAGCACCCAGCTCCACCCCTTTTCGCGCCAGCCCGCGGCCTGCCGAGGCCCGGCCTCCAAAAGCACGTAGCCGTACCCGTAGTAGACCGTCGTCCTCGGGGCATACGGAAAGACGACGTCACTCGCACCCGTGTCGAGGTAGCCAAGCCACCACGGCTGCTGCAGGGTCTGTGCGGTGAGCAGCTCGATCACCGCAC
>JBOGYN010000196.1:0-12944 GCA_050696855.1 Solirubrobacteraceae bacterium
CATGCGCCGTTCCGCTGATCGCGCTGTTGCCGGGCGTCACCCACTCGATGTCGTCGGACATGTTGGCCATCGCGCCAGCCGCGTCACCCGCGCTGAACGCGGCATAGGCCTGCTTCGCGGACTCGACATTCTGCTCACCAGCCATGCTGCACCCCTTATGTTGGTTAGCTTTGGGTCGACCCTACACCCGGAGCGGGGACGGCGCCAGCACTCTGCGCAGGTGCATCGCGTGGCGCTAGCCGAACGAGACCGTGATCGCCTTCCCGCTCCTCGATGCGAGGACGGCGTTACCTCCGAACCGCAGCGTGAAGCGCAGTTTTCCGTGCCCGTGGAGCTTGCGAGCGGAGAAGCTGGCCTTGCCGCCGTAACGACACCGGCCGTTGACCTTCAACCGGCGGCTGAGGACCTTGTGCTTGCCCTTGCGGACGACCAGCGAGACGTGGCCCTTGCAAGCCTTGCTCCCGCTGACCCCGGAAGGGATGAGCAGCCGCCCGCTGATCCTGTAGACATAGGGGGCATGGCGGTCGTGCCGCGGGGCTACGCTGTCGGTCAGCCGCTTGAGCGCCGCCCGCGGGGTGCGGAAGGTGAGGTCCGCACCGTTGCTGGTGCCCCCGGCGTTGGTCGCAGTGAGCCGGTAGTGGTACAGGGTTCCAGGCGTCAGCTGCGCGATGGGCCTACTTACCGAAGTGGCCGGGCCCGAGGCCAGGGGCGCTCCGGTCGAGCTCAGCTTGCCGTACGCCGGGCTGGTCCCGTACTCGAACTGGTATGTGGTTGGCGCCGAGCCCGGGGTCACCGAGCCGGTCAAGGTGGAAGACTCGGGCTTGACGTGGGTCGCGGAGCCGGTCTTAGCGATCGGGGCGATCGGGGCCACCGGCACGTATGTGATCGTCTCACTGGCGCTGGCCGTCGCTCCGCTGTTCGTGGACAGCGTCGCCGTCAGCGTGTCCGAGCCCTGGCTGAGCGGCACCGAGGCCGAGAAAGCGTTCCCATTCACCTGGGCGGCAACCCCGTTGACCGACACTGACTTGGCCCCCGAGGTCGAGCTGACCGAGCCCGTAACCGTCACCGGCGAGGAGGTCACGGTTGCCCCATTGACTGGCGAGGTGATCGACACCGTCGCCTGGTCAAAGCGACTCTGGGCCGTCTGAGCGTCGGCCTGCGCCGCGGCCAGGCTGAACTCAGTGGAGTAGGCGTAGCGCAGCGGCACGCTGCCCGACGCCGGCACGGTGATTATGTTCGGGGCGTCGAACGTCGAGACCGGAGCGTCAAAGGAGTCCGGTGACGCCGTGCCGAAGGCAAACGGTCCCGACGGCACCTGGCCGTAGGTGATGGCACCACGCACCCCGCTGATGCTCCCGTCGGGGGTCTGGTTGTTCTCGATCAGGATCGAGGCCGGCGCCGAGCCCGGCACTCCGATCTGATCACCCGGGTTGTGGGTGGCAAACGCCGTCTGACCGGGGAACTCATAGCTGACCACCGCCGGGTTTTCCGTCCCGCCTGTGAAGACGGTGAAGTACTGCTGGTTCTGGAGCAGCAGGTCAAGCCCGTGCGATGAGCCGTCGGTGCTCGAGTAGGCATCCTCGATGAACGCCATGTGGCCGTTGTCGGTCTGGGTGACCGTCCGGCTGAGCCTGACGCCACTGTCCACGAACGCGGCGCAGTTGCCGCTGGTGGGTGGGTAGGGATCGCCAGCACAGCGCACCAGCGGTTCGCTCTCGGTGATCGTGACATCACCGGTGCTCGAGTTCTGAGTTGCGCTCACGCTGACCGATGGCAGGCCCGTGGCCGACGGGTTGATCTGCGCCGCCGCAGCCGGGGCATACGCGGGCTTGGTGTCGACCAGCGCCGCGGCGCGGTTGGCGTTGGAGGCCGACTGCTGGTCGGCGTAATCGTTGAAGAAGTACCCCTGGCTGGTGATCCGGCCGAAGATGCTCGGGTCCATCAGGTAGCTGTTGTCCAGGCCGGCAAGGCCGAAGGAGTCATACTCCGCGATGCCCGCGAGCTGTGGGACGAGCACGTAGTAATCAGTGGTGGCCGAGCCGGTGGTCCTGAGTAACAGCCTGGCCACTTCGGTCCGGGGACCGGCGAATGACGCCAGTCCGCCGGTGGGGCTGGTGCCGCCCGACGCAACCGCCCGCAAGCGGCAGGTCTCCGGGAAACTTTGTTCCAGCTGGCTGAGCGGAACGCTCGTGCTGAAGCTGCCATCGGCATTGACCGCCACCCCCGAGGCCACGGTTCCATTCGAGCTGCCGGTCGAGCCGTTGTCGGAGTAGCAGACGACATCGACCGAGTCCCCGGTCGTACCGTCGGAGGTTCCGGAGATGGTCACCAACTGGGCCTGCTGCTGGTCGAGCGCGAAGAATGGGTCCGCAGGCGCGGTGATCGACGACGAGGTGACCGTGGCCTGGGCGGCCGCGGCGAGGAGCAGAGACGTCAGTAGCGCCATCGTCAGCGCCCGGCGCAGCACGCGCCCTCGGCAAATACCCGATACAGCGAGCAACATATTGGGACTCCTCCTCCTCGGTCGCCCCGACGAGACCCGGCGTCCCTCGGCATCGAGCCCACCGCTCGACGTGCGGATCATAGTCCCGCGTAACGGTCGCCACAAGACGCCGTCAAGGATGCGGTCAGACTTCTTGCACCTGGAACAGGCTCGTCGTCCCGGGCTTCCCGCTCGGCAGCCCGGCGGTGATCCCAACTCGGTCACCGCGTTTGACCCAGCCGAGTTCGACTACCCGGTTGACGCTGTCGGCGATCAGTTCCTCGGTCACCTCGTGACGACGAATCGAGGCCGCCTGCACCCCCCACATGAAGTTGCAGCGGCGGACCGTCTCGCGGCCCGGCGACAGGCAGTAGATCGGCACGTGGGGACGATGGGCCGAGATCAGCCGGGCCGAGCGCCCGGACAGGGTGGGCACGACGAGCGCGGCCAGGCCGAGATCGCGTGCCGCCGCGCAGGCGCTGTAGGCGATCGTATAGGCGGGGTCACGGGCGTCGCGGCGCACCCGCTCCTCGTTCCAGGTCTTATACGGCAGCTCCTGCTCGGTGCGCTCGGCCACCGCGGCCATCATCTCCACCGCCTCGACCGGATAGGAGCCGATCGCCGTCTCCTGAGAGAGCATCACGGCGTCGGTCCCGTCCAGGATCGCGTTGGCGACATCGGCGACCTCGGCTCGGGTGGGCCGCGACGAGGAGACCATCGAGTCAAGCATCTGGGTGGCCGTGATCGAGGGGCGGGCGAGGCGACCGGCGATGCGCAGGAGCTTCTTCTGGACCATCGGCACGTCCTCAATCGGCAGCTCGATCCCGAGGTCGCCCCGGGCGACCATGACCGTGTCGGCCGCCCGGATGATCTCCTCGGCCTCCTCGACGGCTTGGGGCTTCTCGATCTTGGCCACCAGCGGCAGGCGGGTATGACGACGGACCGTCTCGACGTCCTCGGCAGTCCGGACGAAGGACAGCGCCACGACATCCACACCGATCGACTCGCCGAACCGCAGCATGTCGAGATCCTCCTCAGGTACGGCGGCGAGACCGCGCGTGGAGCCGGGGATGTTGAGGCCCTGGCGCGAGGCGACCGTACCGCCGATCTCGACCAGTGTCTCGACCTCCGGCGAGCGGACCCGCTTGACGCGCAGGCGGATCGCCCCATCGGCCAGGTAGATGACGTCCTCGGGGTCGACGGCGTCCGCCAGTCCGGGCCAGCTCACCGACATCCGCTCCGCGGTTCCGGCTTCCGTCGAGCCACAGATCAGGACGAGCCGCTCCCCGGGCTTGACCTCGGCGAGGTCGTCTCTCATCGAGCCGACCCGGAGCTTGGGGCCGGGCAGGTCCTGGAGGATCGCCACCGGGCGTCCGACGCTGGCGGCGGCGGCGCGGACCCGTTCGGCGTTCTCGGCGTGCACTTCGCGATCGCCGTGGGAGAAGTTCAGGCGGGCGACATCGAGCCCGGCCTGCACCATCCGCACAAGCGTTTCGGGATCGCGCGAGGCCGGGCCGATGGTGGCGACGATCTTCGTGCGGCGCATCGCCATGCAACCTACTGAAACCTGCGGCGGGGGCTGGTTGACGGTCTGTCTCGACCCGGGTCCGCCTAGAACAGGACGACCCCGTCCTGCACCACCGGCGCGCCGTCGGCGCTCAGGCGGCCGCCGGCCCGCAGGTCGCAGACCAGGTCCCAGTGCAATGCCGATTGGTTGGTCGCGCCCGTCTCTGGATACGAGCGTCCCAGCGCCAGGTGCACGCTGCCGGCGATCTTCTCGTCGAGGAGAATGTGACCGGTGGCCCGATCGATGCCCGCGTTGGTGCCGATCCCCAGTTCACCGAGGAAGCGAGCACCGGCATCGGTGGCCAGCGCCGCGGTCAGGTACTCGTCGCCTTGGTCGGCGTGCGCGCCGACTACCTCGCCATCACGGAATTCGAGCGCCACGCCGGTGACCGACACCCCCCGCGGACCCGTCGGAACGGTGAACCGGATGTGGCCGTTGGCCGACGTCTCAAGCGGCCCGGTGAAGACCTCGCCACTGGGCATGTTGCGGCGTCCATCGGAGTTGATCCAGCTACGTCCCGTCACCTCGAGCTTGAGATCGGTCCCCTCGGCCTCGATGTGGATCGTCCGCGCCGGGGCCAGCCGCCGCACCAGCCGGGCCTGCAACGCGCTCAGCTCACGCCAGGCCGCGATCGGGTCAGGACGATCCAGGAACAGGGCGCGGTCGACAAAAGCGGCGTAGTCGTGCTCGCTCATCCCGGCCAACTGCGCCAGAGCAGGCGTGGGGATCAGCGTGCCGCACCAGCGCTTGGCGCGCAGCCGCTTCATGACCTCCCCGCGCGCGGTGGCGTGCCGGGCGATCAGGGCGGGATCGACCCCGGACAGCTCGTTGGTGTTGGCGGGCGCGTCGAGCCGGACGAACGCATCGACTCCCTCCACCAGCGCCAGCTCGGACGGCGGCGACATCTCCAGGTGGCGCTCGTGGGCGTGCCGGTAGAACTGGCCGCCCAGCGACGGCGGCGTCAGCCACAAGAACGGCCACGCGTCCCGGTCGAGGATCGCCGCGTGCAGGGCCAGGGCATGGCGCTCCCCGAGCGTGGAGCTGACGACCAGGACGCGGCCGCCCGGCGCCACCTCCAGGCACCAGTCGCAGAGCAGCGCGGCGAAGCGATCCGGATCTACGGTCACGGCGCCTGCAGGTCAGGGAAGTTCTCCTCGACGTGCCGGCGCAGGGCTTCGCGGACGAAGTCGCGCTCCGCCCCTGAGCCCATCCGGTAACGGCCGAGCAATTCGCGGGACGCGCTCGTCTTCACGCCGGCCACCGTCCAACTGACCGCGAGGCGCTCGAACAGCAGCTCGGTGGCCCGCTGGCGCGCATCCTCGCGGCTCAGGCCGCCGGCCAGCGTCCCTGCGTAGTCGCGGCGCGACCCAGGGGTGAGCGAGCCGCGCAGGGCCAACGTCCCGGCCTCGGGATCGGCGTACTCACTGACGGGAGCCGCGAGCTTGGCGCGCTGGCGGTTGCGGCGGCCCACTACACCGGTGCCGACGCCGCCTCGCGCAGCTGCGCCTTGACGTCACCGGACACGGGATCGGCGTGTCCCGCCCAAGCGACCCGAGGCTCGAGGTCGGCCACCTTGCGGATCGAGGCCCGCGCCTGCTCGACGTCGACGTCGAAGGCCGGATGGGGCACGCGCGGCCCACCCTTCTTGCCGGTCTGGGGATCGATCGTGTAGAAGCAATCCGACACCAGCGCCAGCCGATCGGACTCGCGGTAGAGGCCGATCAGGCCGGGGGCGTGCCCGGGAAGATCGAGGACCCGGAACCCCGCCACCTCGTCGCCCTCACTGATGGTGCCGGCCACGGGGACCGCGCCGCCGTCCCAGGTTGGAAGCAATCGTCCGAGCAGGACGCGGCCGTGGAGGTCGAGCTTGGTCAGGTTCCAGTAGTCCCGATACGGAGTCTCGGCGACCGCGGCGGCCTGTTCGGCCGGGTGGCAGAAGGTCGGCGCGCCGAGGAAGGGAGCGGCACCGCGGTGATCGCAGTCCGCGTGCCCGAGGACGAGGCGGCTGGCTCCGCCGAACCGCGCGCAGGCGGCGCGCAGCGCGGTTCCCATCGCCTCGATCCCGGCGTCAAAGACGGTCACGCCGGCACCGTCCTCGATCAGGTACACGTTCATGATCTTGAGCGGAAAACCGCCCCGCACGACCCAAACGCCGTCGGCGATCGGCTCGGGCTCGGCGCCGTGGATCATCTCCCGGGCCCGGGTGCGCATGTTGGCCAGCCGCGTCAGCCGCGCCTCGGCGGTCGATCCGGCCGGCGGCAGGACACCGAGCTGCCGGGCAAGGTCACCACTGTCGATGTAGGCGTCGTTGTGACGGATGAGGTCGCCTTCGACGGAAACCACATCACAGCCCTCGAAATCGAGCTGGGCGCCATTGGGGACGAAGTCCATAAAGCGACCGGGCCCGGTGAAGGTGCCGCGGGCCCGCCAGCGGACCGCCGTCCGGCCGCGGTAGGTGGTGAGCTCAACCACCTCGAGCTTAAAATCGGGAAAGGCCTGAAACAAGGAGGCGAAGTACTCGCGGATGCCGTCGGGCGCGATCAGATCTTGGGCACCGACGAACCGGTCGACCGCCCCCGGGGCCCAGCACGCCAGGGCCGCGTCGAGATCATGCGCCGAGAGGGCGGCGAAGTAGCGCCGGGCGATGTCGGCCGTGGTGGCCATGAACCGGCCGCAGTCTACGGGTCGCGCGCTTTCCCGTCCGACCGGGACCCGAACTTCGGCGCCGCCATCGGAGGAATATCGTCTCGGCGATGGTCACCCACCGAGAGCTCGGCCGCGGCGAGCGGGTTCTGCCCGGCCTGTGGCGTCTGCGTCTGCCGTTGCCCTGGCCGGGGGTCCCGCACTGCAACGCCTGGGCGATCGCGGCCGGGGCGGGTGTGATCCTGATCGACACCGGCATGCACGAGCCCGGCTCGCTGGCCCAGCTCGAGCGGGCCATGGACCAGGTCAACCTCCGGCTCGAGCATGTCCAGCTGCTCGCCTGCACCCACGCCCACTCAGACCACTGGGGACAGGCGGCGCCGATTCGCGATCGCGCCGGCTGCGAGTTCTGGATGCACCCCCGCCACCGGCCCGCCGGCGATGCTGACTCCGATCGCGCCCTCGCCCTCGCCCGGCGTCTCGAGGTGGCCCGCCAGTGCGGCGTCTCAGAGGGCACCCTGGACGCCTATGCCGAGCAGATCAAGGACCTGCCGTCGGGCATCGCCGAGGCGATCGAGCCCGATCGCGACCTGGTCGGAGGCGTCGAGCTCGAGACCGACCTGGGCGTCTGGACGGTGCACGAAACCCCCGGTCATGCCCCCTCCCACGTCTGCCTCTATCAGGCGCAGCGCCGCTTGCTGATCTCGGGCGATCACCTCCTGGGGCGCATCTCACTGTTCTTCGAGCACGGCAACAGCCCCGATCCGGTGGCTGAGTTCCTGGACTCGCTGGACCGCGTGCAGACCCTGGGCGCGCGGCTCGCCCTTTCCGGGCACGGCAAGCCGTTTCTCGACGTGCCCGGCCACATCGATGCCAATCGTGAGCTGGTGGCCGAGCGCCTGGCCGCGACCGGGGCGGCCCTCGATGGCAATCCTCGGACGGCGGTCGAGATCGCCGCCACGGTGTTCGGGGAGCCGCTCGGCTTTCACAACGGCAACTGGCTGCTCAGCCAGACCCTCTGCTATCTCGAGCACCTCGAGCACGCTGGGCGAGCGCGCCGTGATCAGGACGGCGACGCGGATCGCTGGACCGCGGCTTAGCCGCGGATGCGCCCAGCAACCTTGACATATCTCTGTCAAGGTTGTGATACCGTTTCTGCTCATGCGGATCGACGAGATCATCGCGGCGGCCGAGGAGCCGATCTTCTCGTTTGAGTTCTTCCCGCCTAAGACCGACGCGGGCGAGCGCGTGCTCGGCCTGGCCCTCGAGTCCCTGCGCCAGCTCGGCCCGGACTTCGTCTCGGTCACCTACGGCGCCGGCGGCAGCTCGCGAGGCCGGACGCTGGAGCTGACCAAGTGGATCAAGCAGGAGCTCGGGATCGAGGCGATGGCCCACCTGAGCTGCGTTGGTGCCACGCGCGAGGAGCTCGAAGCGACCCTCGATGACATGCGCGACGGCGGGATCGAGAACATCCTCGCCCTCCGCGGCGACCCCCCGCGGGGAGAGACCGACTGGAAGCCCCACCCGGGGGGCTTGAGTTACTCGACCGAGCTGGCCGGCCTGATCCAGGACGGCTACGACACCTGTATCGGCGGCGCCTGCTTTCCCGAGGTGCACCCCGAGGCGCCCGACCTCGCGCACGACCTCCGTTTTCTCAAGGAGAAGGTGGACAGCGGCGTGTCGTTTCTGATCACGCAGCTGTTCTTCGACACCGAGCTCTACTTCCGGTTTGTCGACGAGGCCCGCGCCGCCGGGATCGACGTCCCGATCCTCCCCGGCATCATGCCGATCACCGACCTGAACCAGATCAAGACGATCACCGGAATGTGCGGCGCGACAATCCCCACCGCGCTGCGCGAGGCGCTGGATTGGCGCTCGCATGATCCCGAGGCCGTGCATCAGCTCGGCGTCTCCTACGCCACCCTGCAGTGCGCCGAACTGCTCGCCCGCGGCGCCCCCGGCGTCCACTTCTACACGCTCAACCGCTCGCCCGCGACGCGGGCCATCCTCTCGGCGCTGAAGCTCCTGCGGCCCTGGGTACGGCGCGAAGTCGTCAATCTGGAGGCGTGATCTCGAGCGCATGGGCGAGCATCGGCCGCCCGTCCACCTCGTAGCGGATGTCGACGTCGTCGTTTCGCTTGTAGGTCCCGATTCCCCAGAAGCCCAGCAGCCAGGCGCGCACGCCGAGCTTCTGGCGTACGAGCTCGCGTTCGAACAGCAGCACACCGTCGACGATCCGATAATCGCGGCCGAGCTCCTGGGCCACGCCGTTGATGTAGACCTCGAAGGGCGTCCTGACCCCGGGAGGCAGCGTCACACGCCAGACCCGGTTCACCAAGCACCCTCCAGGTCGGCCGGGAGCAAAGAGAGGACGCTCAGGTCAACCCGCCGACCGCGCTCACGGACGTAGGCGCGCAGGACGCCTTCGTTGGTCAGACCGGCGCGATGAGCGGCGGCGATCATCGGCTCGTTGTCGGGCTCAGTGAGGAGCTCGAGCCGGGCCAGGCCGCAGGCCGCAAACAGCCATCCCCCGGCCAGTCGCAGCGCGGCCGAGGCCAGACCGCGGCCGCGGTGCTCGGGCGCGACCCAGATACCCGCCTCGGCCCGCAAGTGATCCCAGTCGACCCGGTGCACGTCGAGCTGGCCGCGACACACGTCTGACCCGAGCTCGAGGATCGTGAAGCGGACGGCGTGTCCTGCCGCCCGTTCATCGGCCTCGTACTCGCTCCGGCGCCCGAGCTCAGCCCCACTCGGGGGACGTTCCAGGCCCAAGCGGACGTAGAGCAGGGGATCGTCCTGATGGGCGATCAGGATCTCGGGGATGTCGCGCTCGGCCGCGAAGCGGAGCTCGACATCGGGGGAGCGCAGCGGCGAAACCAGGTCCGGAAACGACGGCATGTCGGGACCTGACCGTACCCTGTCGCAACGTGGAAGAGATCGCTTACCGGATCAGGCGCTCAGAGCGCGCGCGTCGGGTGCGCGTGACCGTGGACGCCGGTCGGGGGGTCGAGGTCGTGCTGCCCCGCCGCGCCGCCGAGCGCGAAGCGGCCGCCGCGGTCCGCGAGCTGCGGCCCTGGATCGAGCGGCGCGTCGGCGAGCTCCAGCGCGCCCATGAGACCGTTGCCGCCCGGGGGGACTGCGTCCCCTATCTCGGGTCGCTCCTGCAAGTCTGCCCCGAGCCCGGTCGGACCCGGGTGCACCGGCGCGGCGCCGAGCTGCTGGCCCCGGCCGGCGCGCAGCGCGGCCCGGCGCTGGAGCGCTGGTATCGCCGCGCGGCCCGGGACGAGATCGCCCCCCGCCTGGACGTCGCCTGCGCGCGGGCCGGGAGCCACTACACGCAGCTGAGCATCCGCGGGCAGCGCACGCGCTGGGCCAGCTGCTCGCGAGAGGGAGCGATGAGCTTCAACTGGCGCTTGCTGCTCGCGCCCGAGCCGGTGCTCGACTACGTGGTCTGGCACGAGGTCTGCCACCTCGAGGTGATGGACCACTCCCCCCGCTTCTGGGGGCTGCTGGCCCGGCACTGGCCCGATTACCGCGAGCACTCGGCGTGGCTGCGCCGCCACGGCGCCACGCTGGTCCTGTGAACCACGTGGTCGGCTGCCGGTAACCACTGCAGACGCTGGTCGCTCACGTCTCGAGCACCCGGCGCAGGGCCGCGTACGGTGACTCACCGTTATGCGTCTCGATGGGCTCGCGGCGAAGCCGGCCACGGTAGGCCTCGGCGGATCCGTCGCCGTGGATGTCGACGCCGGCGCGGACGCTGGCCACCAGGCGCTCGGGGCCAGAGAGCTCGAGCCGAGCGAAGACCTGCTCGGCCGGAGCAAAGCGCTTGATGCCGGCGTTCAGCGGCGGGCGAGGAGCGGAGTTCGCGAGCTCACGGGCATCGGCCTCGAGCGCGGTCAGCGCAGCTTCGAGGTCCGCATGGGCGCTCTTTGTCACGCGGGGGCCGGAGCGGACGGTCAGCTTCCACGGCACGCGGGGATCATGTCAGGCCCCTCAGGCCGCGGCGTCGAGAAGGTCGACAAACGCCTCGCGCGCGGTCAGACCGATCTCCATCTCGGTCACCGTGCCGCGTACGTGGGTCTGCACATCGCCGACGGCGAGGCGCTCGAGCAGGCGCTGGATGGCGACGTTGTCAGAGAGCATGACCGCGCGGAAGCGTTCGATCCCACGCGTCCGAGCAGCCGCGGCCAGGCGATCCATCAGCCCGGAGGCGAGCCCCTGACGTTGGTGGGCGTCCCCGACCACGATCGCGAACTCCGCCGTGCCCGGTGCGTCGGGGAGAGCGATGAACCGCGCCACGGCGATGATCTCGCCCTGATGCCCCTTCACCGAGGTGGTGGCCACGAGGGCATAGTGCCGGCAGCCGTCAACGTCGACGAGGTAGCGTGCGTCGGCTTCGCTCAGGCTCGGCTTGGCGCCCAGAAAGCGCCGGTAGCGCGATTCGGGCGACAGCCGGGCATGGGAGGCCTGGAGGCGCTCACCATCGTCGGCGCGGATTTCCCGGATCTCGACCGGGGTTCCGTCGTGCAGGAGATAGAGGTCCACGAACAGCACGGTAGACGCGAACCTATGTTCGTACTGTGGCAGTGGTCACTCGGTGGTCTGCCACTTTGTGGCTGGTAGCTGCACGCACCCCCAGACAGACGGCCGCCTGGGACGGCGGTGGGTTAGCCGCGCTGCTCGATCGGCACGTAGTCGAGCGTGCGCTCGCCCGTGTAGATCTGGCGCGGCCGCGCGATCTTCTGCTCGGAGTCCTCGATCATCTCCAGCCACTGGGCGATCCAGCCGCTGGTGCGGCCGATCGCGAACAGGACCGGGAACATCTCCACCGGCATCCCCAGGGCCTCGTAGATCAGGCCCGAGTAGAAATCCACGTTGGGATAGAGCTTGCGTGAGACGAAGTAGTCGTCTTCGAGCGCGATCTTCTCGAGCTCGGTGGCGATCTCAAGCAGCGGGTTCTTGCCCGTGACCTCGAAGACATCCTCGACGGCCTTCTTGATGATCTTGGCCCGGGGGTCGAAGTTCTTGTAGACCCGGTGACCGAAGCCCATCAGCTTCTCGTCGCCATTCTTGACCCCCTCGATGAAGCCGGGGACGTTCTCCTTGGTCTCGATCCGGGTGAGCATCTTCAGCACCGCCTCGTTGGCGCCGCCGTGCAGGGGACCGTAGAGCGCGGCCACGCCGGCGGCCATCGCCGAGTAGGGATCGACCTGGGAGGAGCCGACGCTGCGCACGGCGCTGGTGGAGCAATTCTGCTCGTGGTCGGCGTGGAGGATGAAGAGGACGTCGAGCGCGTGCTCGAGTCGCGGGTCGGGCTCGTACTTGAGCTCGGCGATCTTGTAGATCATCGAGAGGAAGTTGCCCGGGTAGCTGAGATCGTTGTCGGGATACACGTAGGGCATGCCGCGGTTGTGGCGGTAGGCGAAGGCCGCCAGCGTCGGCATCTTGGCCAGCAGGCGGATGATCTGGATGTAGCGGGTTTCGGGATCCTTGATCGCCGCGGCCTCGGGGTAGAAGGTCGAGAGTGCGCTGACCGAGGCCAGCAGCATCCCCATCGGGTGGGCGTCGTAGCGGAAGCCCTGCATGAACTCCTTGACGTTCTCATGCACGAAGGTGTGGATCGTGATCTCGTGATCCCACTCCGCCAGCTGCTTGGAGGTCGGCAACTCGCCGTGGAGGAGCAGGTAGGCGACCTCCAGATAGGTGGACTTCTCGGCCAGCTACTCGATCGGGTACCCGCGGTACTCGAGGATGCCCTTCTCGCCGTCGATGAATGTGATCGCCGACCGGCATGACGCCGTGGCCAAGTACGCGGGGTCGTAGGTCATGAGACCAAAATCGTCTTCGTCGGTCTTGATCTTGCGCAGCTCGGTGGCGCGGATCGTGCCGTCCTCGATCGGGATCTCGTACTGCTTGCCGGTCCGGTTGTCGGTCACCGACAGGGAACCGCCGGACGCGGCTACGCCGCCGTCGTCCGCTGGTTGCCGAGTCTCGGTAGTCATGGCGCTCCTGTCACGGGGTGTTCCGGGCCGGCGCCCGTGCGTGGCGAGCGAGTGGGCCGTGTCTAAGTCTCGTCTCAGGACTCTAGACGGTCTCCCCGAGAGGTTGCGCCTGCCGCTCGGACGCTGACGCTGCCGCCGGGACGCTGACCGGTGACCTACGGATCGGTGAGGATCGCGCTGGCGATCGCGATCACAATCAGCACGAAGCTGAACGCGACAACTCCCCGCTGGCCGCGCTGACCGAAGG
>JBOGYN010000197.1:0-2339 GCA_050696855.1 Solirubrobacteraceae bacterium
CGTCATAGAGGTTCAGGGTGTCGCGCGCCGCGCCGGGCTCGGCGATGTAGGCGCGGGCCCAGTGGGCCGCCGCGCGCAGGTAGTGGCGCCATCCGGGGTGATCGAGCGCGTGGAGGACGCCGCCGTCCATCAGCGCGTTGGCGAGCTCGACCGCGCCGAGCGCCAGATCGTCGTGCCACTCGGTCTCCGGGTAGAAGTCGAACGGAACGGTGGTGAGCAGGTGGCCGTGCGGGTGCAGGTCGGCCAGGGCGAAGATGCGCTCGCCGGCGCGCAGGCAGCGGGCGGCGAGGCGCGGCTCGCGCCGGCGAAAGACCTGGAAGCAGAGCCCGAACGGTAGCCGTTCAGTCCCCGGGCTCGGGTCTGGGTCAGAGGAGGGCGGGGAGCGCGCCGCCGGTCTGGTGGGCGGTGAGCAGGTCGCGCAGGTAGGCCAGCAGGGAGCGGTGTTGTAGGCGGCAGGTGACCGAGGCCGATAGCGAGCGTTCGGTGAACCGCTCGCCGTCGTCGGATTGGTTGCCGTGCGAGAGTTTGCGGTGGATCACCGGTCCGCGCAGCGCGCGTTCGGCGGCGTTGTTTGTCGGGGTGACGCCCGGGTTGGTGATGAACGTCCATAGCGCGGGCCAGATTTTGATGAGGTTGTTGGCGAACCCGCGGTGAAGGCGGTGGCGTTTGGAGTTCTTGGTGGCGTGCTTGACCAGCTTGAGCAGCTCGTCCTGTATGGGTGCCATATCCGCAGCGAGCCGGTCGCGATCGAGATGCTCGAGGTAGTCGTGCCAGATCTCAAACAGCCGGCGGGTCAGCTCAAGGCCGGCCAACCCGAACTGTTGCTGCTCGGCCAAGCCCTCGCTGTGAAACCGAAAGTCTCGCTGTAGATGTGACCAGCACGCCTGGCGCTGTTCGGGATCTAAGAGGCCATAGGCCCACCAGCGATCCGAGGTCACGATCCCGTCAAACTCGGAGCCGAGCAGCTCGGTGAGCCGGTCGCTGTGGCGATCCTCGCAGACTCGAAAGATCGCGCCGTTGGGGGACGCGGCGGTCCACATCCAGCGGTTCTCTGCGGCCAGGTACCAGCCGGTCTCATCGACATTGATCGCCCCAGAGGCAAGCACCTGGCTCCTGAGGCGCTCGTGCGGGCCGGCGAGCAACCCGCTGGTGCGCTGACAGATCGCGTCGATCGCGCCGACCGAGACCGCGACCCCGAACAGCTCGCAGAGCAGCTCTGACATGTCTCGCCGCGAGATCCGGTTGCGCGCCGTCAACGCGACCACCGCGGCCTGCAAACCGGGCCCGAATGCCGACTCCCCGACGATCCCGAGCACGGCGCGGGTTCGCTTCTGACATCCCGGGCACCGCAGCCGGTGAGTGCGGTGCTCGACATAGAACACCGCCGTGCTTGGCAACTCAGCGACCTGATGGCGACCCGGCCCGTGACGCGGGACCTTCTCCTCATCGGTGAACCCACGCCCGCACCCGTCGCACGCATCGGGGTAATGGTCAACGATCTCCTGCATCTGATCCTCGCACAGCAACTCGCGCCCAGCGCCCGGGTGACCGGGCTGACCACCGGCCTTGCGCCGCTCACCATCCTTGCGAGCCAGCTCCTTGGCCTTCTCGCGCGCCTCCGCACGACGCTGCTGACGCGTCTTGGGAGCATCCGTCGACGGTGGCGAGGAACTGTTGCGCGAACTCGCGGCAGCTTTCTGCTCCAACGCCCGCAGCCGCTCCTCAGAGCGCAACTGCCGATCCACGATCCCCATCAAGAACTCGACACACGCCTCACGCCCCGAGTCATAGATCGCCTCAGCCTCAGACCGCTCCACGCCAACAAGGTTCGCCGGCCACCCACCCGAACCTTGTTATGGAAAGCCCGGAGGACTGAACGCCTACGCGGCGATGAGGACGAGCAGGCGTTCTTCACCCAGCTGCGGGCGCTCGTCTACTACGGCTACTACTCGAGCCCCGTGGTGACCGAGGCGATCCGCCGGAACCTGCCCGCCGCCCACGATTACCACGGGCCCCCCCAGCCCTACGGCTACGTCGGCAAGGTCGAGCCATGGCCCGAGGGCGCCTTCGGTGATCCCACCGGTCGCTACATCGCAACCGAGGACATCGTCCTGATCGACATCCCCGACGACATCAAAGCCGAATACGGAGTGAAGTGATGACCTTCCATACCAACGGCCACAACGGATCGGGTGCCGACAGCACCGACGTGCTGATCATCGGATCCGGGATGAGCGGTGCGGCATTCGCCCGGCGCCTGTGCGCAGCCGGAATGAAGTGCACGATACTCGAGCAGGGCGACTGGATTCACCCGACGATGTATGACCACTACCACGACG
>JBOGYN010000198.1:0-2675 GCA_050696855.1 Solirubrobacteraceae bacterium
GCGACCCGCCCGCAACCTGCCCCCAAGCTCAGATTACACGCGTGTAGTTCCGCGGCTGGCCACTTAGTGGTACTCGTCACAAGTCCTCGCGTGAATCCTGGCGGACGTCGGTCCACGCTGTGGGATCGTTGAGGTAGAGGCCGCAGGCGCAGTCGAGGGCGTCTTCGGGTGTCCCGGTGAAGCTGCCGTGAGGGAGGATGGAGTCCTCGTAGCTGTCCTTGCTGGCGAGGTAGCAGGCAAAGCCCCACTGGTCGGGTGAACCGGTGTAGCGGAGGCGGCACAGGGGCAGCGGGCCGTCGGCGTCGGTGCCGGTGACGTAGGCGAAGTCGGCCCGGTAGCGGACGGTCAGGTCGTGCAGGGCTGGCCAGCGTTGCTGTTGGCGTGTGCAGAGGCGGCGTTCCAGCTTCCAGCGGGTCGGCTCGGGGATGGCCATCGCCAGCCGATGGTAGGCGGCGATGGCAGGGGCTATGCAGCTGGCTCGTGAGCTTCGATGCGGGCCAGGAGCTTGTCCAAGTCGTCACGGCCGAAGGTCCATTCGAATGGGTCGGCCATGGCGTTGTAGCGGGCCTCGAACGCGGCGAGGCGGCTGGTAATCTGGTCGAGATCGGTGAAGTCGTTGGGATTGACCACCTTGCGCTGCACGATCGAGAAGTAGATCTCGGCCTGGTCGAGCCAGGAGGCGTGCACCGGCAGGTGGATGAGGCGCAGCGTCGGCCATTGCCCTTCCAGCCGGTCGATCGAGGCCTGACCGCGATGCGAGCTGCCGTTGTCGACGATCCAGAACACTCGGGCCGCCGAAGCGTAGGGCTCGGCGGTCATGACCTGTTCGACCAAGCGGCCGAAGGGGACGATCCCTGTGGTGTCGTCGGTGCGGCCCATCACCTTGGCCCGGTGCACGTCGTAAGCGGCCAGGTAGGCCAACGCGCCACGGCGGTGGTATTCGTGTTCGACGCGCATCAGCCGGGCGCGTCCCGGTGGCAGGGTCGGATGGCACCGACAGCGGGCCTGGATGGACGTCTTCTCATCAGCGCAGATCACGTACTCGTCGTCACCGAGCGGTCGGCCCTCGAAGGTCCGGGCGTAGAGGTCCAACGCCCGGGCCGCCTTGGCGGCGAAGGTCGGGTCTCTCGGGAAGATCCACATCCGATGGAACCACGGCCGGATGGCGTCACCGCGCAAGATCCGCCACACCGTGGACGCCGAGATGGCGGACACCACCGCCCGGTCCATCAGCTCGCGGGCCAGCTCTGCGCAGCTCCAGCGCGACAGTGGCACGCCGGTGGTGGCCGGCAGCTCGCAGGCCAGCGCCTTGACCTCGGCGCCTGCCAGAGGGGGAAAACGATCGGGGTCGACCCGGGCGCTTGCGGTCCTCCAAGCCGTCGACACCTTCGTCGAAGAACCGCTTGCGCCACTTGATCACCGTGTTCAGCGCCATCCCGAGCCTCCCGGCAATGCTGACGTTGTCCTCGCCGTCAGCTGCCGCCAGCACGATCTGGGCCCGCACCACCTGGCGTCGCTCGGCGGTCTGTTTGCGCGCCAGCAACTCCAAACGATGACGGACCTCGTCACTCAACTCGATCACGAACGGGCTCCGTCGTGACACCTCGCCTCCACGCGGTGCGACCCGCCCGCAACCTGCCCCCAAGCTCAGATTACACGCGTGTAGTTCCGCGGCTGGCCACTTAGCGCAACGTTTTTTGTTGCACGATCGGCGACCGCCATCCCGAGATCCCTCAGTGCGAACGCCCGTATACACCCCGCATGACTTCTGATGTACAGGGCAGCAGATCCAGGTCCGCTGACGGATCACACCGAGATCACGGGCGGCCCGAAGCCCACGCCGATCCGACGTCGGGCATTCAGCGCCTGGTCTCGTACCTGGTCAGGAGCACGCCGTCGGGAAATGTCCGGGTCTCCACCAGGGTCAGGTGCACCCAGTTGTCCAGGGCCGTGAAGAACGGCGTGCCGCCGCCCACCAGGACCGGGTGGGTGACGATCGCGTACTCGTCGATCAGCCCGGCCCGCATGGCCGCCGCGGCGAGGGTGGCGCCGCCGACGTCCATGGGACCGCCATCCTCAGTCTTGAGCCGGGTGATCTCGGTGACAGCGTCGCCGGTGACCAGGCGGGCGTTCCAGTCGACCGCGCTGGTCGTCGAGGAGAACACCACCTTCGGCATGTCCCGCCAGCGGCGGGCGAACTCGATCTGCGCCGGTGTTACGCCGGGCTGCTGGTCGGCGGTCGGCCAGTAGGAGCTCATCGTCTCCCACAGTTTGCGCCCGTACAGCGCCAGGGCCGTCGCCCCCACCCGGTCGGACCACCACTGGAATAGCTCGTCGCTCGGCACGCTCCAGCCGAGGTCGTCGCCGGGCGCGGCGATGTAGCCGTCCAGGCTCAGGTTCATGCCAAAGGTCAGTTTCCGCATGGCGTCAGCCTCCCGTGAGTCGGTATTCGGCGTACAGACCAACACGGCGCGGAAAATTCATCAGTTCAGACCACACCGAGGGCCGGTTGACCACCGCGCCAAGCGGATGCTGCGTACGGAAGGGAACGGTACCGGCACACCGTCGCGTCGGCCAGTTACTCGGGCACTCACCCCGATCTGGAAGGTCAGCTCGCCTCGAGGACGTAGAACGCGTCGGTGTGTTCGTGGTGGATGTGCCGGCCGGCGACCGGC
>JBOGYN010000199.1:0-10911 GCA_050696855.1 Solirubrobacteraceae bacterium
GGACTACCTTGCCAGCCGTGCGTGACACCGCGGATCTGATCGCCGCCGATCGTCGCTTCGTTTGGCATCCGTTCACACAGCAGCAGGGCTGGCGTGATGACGACGAGCCGCTGGTGATCGACCGGGGGCAGGGCACCAACCTGTTTGACCGGGATGGCAATGCCTACATCGACGGGGTCTCGTCGCTGTGGTGCAACGTCCACGGACACCGCCATCCGGCGATCGACGATGCCATCCGCGCGCAGCTGGACCGGGTCGCGCACTCGACCATGCTCGGCCTCGCCCACGAGCCGGCGATCGAACTCGCCGAGCGGCTGGTGGCCATCGCTCCGAGCGGCCTGCAGCGCGTCTTCTACTCAGACAGCGGCTCGACCGCCGTCGAGATCGCGCTCAAGATGGCCTTCCAGTGGTGGGCTCAGCGTGGCGAGATCGCCCGGACCCGTTTCGTCTGTCTCCAGAACGCCTACCACGGAGACACGATCGGAGCGGTCTCAGTAGGCGGCATCGACCTCTTTCACTCGCTCTATCACCCGCTGCTGTTCGACTCCCTCCAGACCCGCGCCGGCGAGCCCGAGCATCTGGAAGCGCTGCTCGGCGAGCACGGCGAGGAGGTCGCGGCGGTGATCGTCGAGCCGCTCGTGCAGGGCGCAGCCGGGATGCTCATGCAGCCCCCGGGGTACCTGCGGCGGGTCCGCGAGCTGTGTGATCAGTACGGCACCCTCCTGATCTGTGACGAGGTGGCGACCGGGTTCGGCCGAACGGGCCGGATGTTCGCCTGCCAGCACGAGGACGTCACGCCCGATCTCCTCTGCGTCGGCAAGGGGCTCACGGGCGGCTACCTGCCGCTGGCCGCGACGCTGGCCACCGAGCAGATCTACGAGGGCTTTCTGGGCCGCTTTGACGAGTTTCGGACCTTTTTTCACGGCCACACCTTCACCGGCAATCCGCTGGCCTGCGCGGCTGCCATCGCCACCCTGGAGACGTTCGAGCGTGAGCGGACCCTCGAACGGCTCCCGGCCAAGATCGAGATCCTCAGCCGCTCGCTGGAGCAACGGGTGGCGATGCTGCCCGGCGTGGCCGAGGTCCGTCAGCGGGGCATGATGGTCGGCGTCGAGCTGGCCGCTCTGGCGGGGGAGGACCGTCTCGGCCATCGCGCCACGCTGGCCGCGCGCCGGCGCGGCGCCATCATCCGCCCGCTCGGCGACGTGCTGGTGCTGATGCCGGCGCTGGCCATGTCCGAGCACGACCTGCGTCGTCTGGTGGCGATCACGGCCTCAGCAATAGCCGAGGTCACACGCGTCGGTGCGGCCCGCCCCGCGCAAGCCGTCGCCTGACCGGATCAGCGGCTCGGCGGGCCTGCCCAGGCCCCGAGGAGCGGTCAGTCCTCGTAAGGCGTGAAGTCCTGCTTGCGCGCACCGCACACGGGACAAAACCACGTGTCCGGGATATCGGCGAACTCGGTGCCGGCGGGAATCCCGCCGTCCGGATCGCCTTCCGCGGGGTCGTAGATGAACCCGCACGATTCACACATGTATTTCACGCGCGGAAGGGTAGCGAGAGCAGTGCCCCAGGGCCGTCAAGCTCGATAGGGTCGCCCGAGTGAGCGCTCAGAGACCCGAGCCGGGGGCCGAGTTCAATCCCGGGCCGGCGACCGTGCCGCGGCTCGCAGCCACGGTGATCGTGCTGCGCGGCGGTGGCGACGACCTCGAGGTGCTGCTGGCCAAGCGCACCCCCGAAGCCCGCTTCATGGGCGGCGCCTGGGTGTTTCCCGGGGGCGCGGTCAGCCCCGAGGACGGGGAAGGCGACGCGGCGCTGACGGCGGCGGCCATCCGTGAGTTGCGTGAAGAGGCTGGGATCGCGCTCGCCGACGCCGGCGAGCTGGTCACGTTTTCGCGCTGGATCACGCCCGAAGAGGTCAAGATCCGCTACGACACCTGGTTCTTCTTGGCCCGGCTGCCCGAGGGCGCCGAGCCCGAGGTGGACGGCGAGGAGATGGTCGACGCGCGCTGGTACACGCCGGCTGCCGCGCTGGCCGCCGGTGAGTCTGAAGAAATACTGCTCGTCTTTCCGACCATCAAGCACCTCGAGCAGATCGCGGTGTTCGCGTCCGCGGACGACCTGTTGGCCCACGCCCGGGCCCGCACGGTGACGCCGGTCCAACCCCGGGTGGTCGGCTCGGGTGAGCAGGTCCGGATCGTGCTGCCCGGCGAGCCCGGCTACCACGAGTGACTCCGGGCGCCGTGGTCGCCTTGCGGCCCGCGTACGCCACGCCATAGACTCGCGCCGTGCCGGCCGCCCGCTCGAGCTCGAAGAAGCTGACCGTGGCGGTCACCGGCCCCACCGGCGACATCGGCCGCTCGCTGCTGAGAGCGCTGGAGCGCAGCCGTGAGGTGGGCCGGATCGAGGCCATGGCCCGGAGCCCGTTTGACCCCGCCGAAGCCGGCCTGAAGAAGACCGAGTACCGGCAAGCCGACGTGCTCGATGCCGACACGGTGGCCGAGGTGGTGGCCGGCGCCGATGTCGTCGTCCACCTGGCCTTCGTCATCATGGGGGACCTCGAGGAGACGACCGCCGTCAACCTCGAGGGGTCGCGCAACGTGTTCCGGGCCGCGATCGCCGCCGGCGCCCAGCGCCTGGTCTACGCGTCCTCGGTGGCCGCCTACGGCTTCCACGGTGACCGTCCCGAGCTGCTGACCGAGGAGATCGCGCCCCGCGGCAGCAAGCGTCACTACTACTCGGCCCAGAAGGCCGAACTCGAGCAAGCCCTGTGGGAGCTGCTCGAGGGTGCCAAGACCGACGCCTACGTGTTCCGGCCCTGCATCGTGGCCGGGCCCGATGCGCTGACACTGCTCGAGAGCATCCCCTACGTCCAACTCTCGGACCGGATGCCCGCGGCGATCTTGCGCGCCTTGGAGTTCATGCCCGCGCTCAAGCCGGTGATCCCCGATCCGGGGGTTCCGTTCCAGCTCGTCCACCACGATGACGTCGCCACCGCGATGCGTGCCGCCGTCCTGGGCCGGGGTGAGCCGGGCGTCTACAACCTCGCCGGCCCGGGGTCGATCACGATGTCTGACCTGGCCGATGCCCTGGGCTGGTACAGCATCCCAATCCCCGACCTGGCCGTCGGAGCGGCCGCCGAGCTCGTCGCTCGCCTCCCCTTTGTTCCGGCCGAGGCGCAGTGGATCGAGAGTGTGCGCCACCCGGTCCTGATGGACACCGGCCGGGCTCGCAAGCTCCTGGGCTGGCGCCCTCGCCATGACGCAGCCGAGACGCTGACTGCGATGGTCGACGCGGGCCGCTCGGCGCGCCTGATCCGCTGATCAACCGCCGCCGTACATAACGACCAGATCGGTGAGCACCCCGACCACGAACCCGGCGCTCAGCATCGCCAGCTCGAGTTCGCGGTAGCCGAAGCGGCGGCAGCCGTTCCAGACCTCGCCGATCACAAACAGGATCGCGCCACCGGCCATCGCGTAGAAGCCCAGCTCGAGGGCGTGGCTGGTGACCGCGTAGCCGACGATCGAGCCGAGAAACGTGGGACCGCCTCCGATCAGACCGGCCAGACCCAGCCAACGCCACGACGGTCGGACGTCGCCCAGCGGTCCGACGATCCCGAAGCCCTCGGTGGCGTTGTGCAGAGCGAAGCCCACGATCAGCACGGTGGCGAGGCTGATCGCACCGGCGCGGGCCGAGACGCCGATCGCCAGCCCCTCGGCGAAGTTGTGCACGCCGATCGCGGCGGCGATCGTGAGCCCGGTTCGCAGGGCGCGCCGCCGTGCCGCTTCGAGCTCGACCGTGGCGGTGTCGGGATCCACCCCGGCCACCGCGGCGACATTGGCGCCGCCGGCGATCGAGGGCCGCCGGGCGCCGAGGGGGCGCAGGCGCCGCTGGATCATGGCCAAGCCCGCGCTCCCGGCCCCAAACCCGGCCGCCAGCAGGATGACCAGCCACACCACGTAAGCGAAGGACTCGTGGTGATGCTTGAACGCCGCCAGGGCATCGTCCACGATCGAGAGACCGTTGGAGAGCACGTCGACGAAGATGAAGGCCAGGACGCCGACCGCGAACATGGCCAGCGCCACGCGGGCGCGGCCGCCGAGCAGCCGCATCCTCCCCACGGGGAGTCCGAGAAAGATGGTGAGCCCGGCGAGGGCTCCGAGAGCTACGGTCTGAGCAAAGGACACGGATGGTCTGTGTTAGGGAACCCTAATACGCGCGTCGTCAGCAGGCTACCACGGGACGGCGCCCGCGACGCTGCGCCTCCCTTGGGCGTCTACCCGGGACGCCCTGCCCGCAAGCCAGAGGCGGTCGGTGATCGCCCAACGCGACCGCTAGGTATTGGTGTTGAAATCCGGCAGCCCGAGCGACTGGATCCAGTGGCTGACGGTGATGTTGAGGTTCGTGAACTCCCCGGTCCAGATCAGCACACCCATTGAGATCAGCACCGCCCCGCCGAGGCCGATGATCAGCGGGTAGTAGCGCTTGACGACCGTGAAGGCCGACGTGGCCGTGCCGAAGGCCAGACCGGTGATCAGAAACGGGATCCCCAGACCGGCGCAGTAGACGGCGAGCAGGATGGCGCCGTGCGAGGCCGAGTTCGAGGTGCCGGCGGCGGTAACGATCGCCCCCAGAGTCGGGCCCGTGCACGGCGTCCAAGCGAGCGCGAAGGCTGCCCCGGTGAGCACGGGACCGCCCCGGCCGGCCCGCTGCATGAGCCGGGTGAAGTGCCACTCGCGGCTGAACGCAGGGATGAACGGGGCGAGCAGGAAGAGAACGCCCATGGCCACGATCAGCCCGCCGGAGACCTTCAGCGCCGTCGGCCCGGTCAGCGCCGTGCGCAGGGCGCGCTGCCCGAGCAGACCGAGGGTGATGAAGATGAACGAGAAGCTGGCGATGAAGGCGAGGCTGGGGCCGATCACTCGCCGCACCCGAATCTCGGACGGCTCGACGCCCGCCACGGCCGAGATGTAGCCAGGCACCAGCGGCAGCACACACGGAGACAGGAACGAGATCAGTCCGGCTCCGAAGGCCACGGGAATCCCGATGCCCGACGCTGCATCCACCATTGCAGAGGCGAGGGTAGCTCTCCGGACCGTCGAAGGGTCGCGAGCGCCGTGTGACCAGCCGCGCTTTGAGGCGAGTGGTAGGTTGCCAGGCACGATGACAGCCACCGCCACCACACTCCAAAACTTCATCGACGGCCAGTTCGTCGATCCCGCCGACGGCCAGACGGAGCCGATCATCAACCCGGCCAACGCCGAGGTGATCGCGCACGCCCCACTGTCGAGCCCCGAGGACGTCAATCGCGCCGTGGGCGCCGCCCGCAAGGCCTTCGACGGTTGGTCAAACACCACTCCCGGAGAGCGGGCCGCGGCGATGCTCAAGCTCGCCGACGCAATCGAAGAGCACGCCGAGGAGATCTCCGAACTCGAATCCGACAACGCCGGCAAGCCGATCGGCGCCTTCCGCGAGGACGAGATCCCGTTCATGGTCGACAACCTGCGCTTTTTCGCCGGTGCGGCGCGCTGCCTGGAGGGTCGGGCAGCCGGCGAGTACATGAGCGGCTACACATCGATCATCCGCCGCGAGGCCGTGGGCGTGATCGGGCAGATCGCGCCGTGGAACTACCCGCTGATGATGGCGGTGTGGAAGTTCGGACCCGCGCTGTCAGCCGGCAACACGGTCGTGCTCAAGCCGGCTGAGACGACCCCCCTTTCGCTCCTCAAGGTCGCCGAGTATGCGGCCGAGATTTTCCCGGCCGGCGTCTTCAACGTCGTGACCGGTCATGGTGATCCGACCGGCCAGGCCCTGGTCACCCACGAGGACGTCGACATGGTCTCGCTGACCGGCTCGGTGGGCACCGGCAAGTGGATCGCCAAGGCCGCCGCCGACACGCTCAAGCGCGTGCACCTCGAGCTGGGCGGCAAGGCACCGGTGATCGTGTTTGACGACGTCGACCTCGAGACCGCGCTGGAGACGATCGCCGGGACCGGCTACTACAACGCCGGCCAGGACTGCACCGCCGCCACGCGGGTGCTGGCCGGCCCCAAGGTGCACGACGACGTCGTGGCCGGGCTGGTTGAGCAGGCGCAGGGACTGGTTCTGGGTGACACGCGCTCGCCCGATACGACCCTCGGACCGCTCAACTCATCCCGGCAGCGCGAGCGCGTCGAGGGTTTTCTGGAGCGCAAGCCCGCTCATGCCGACATCGCCACCGGCGGCCAGGAGCGCGGCGGGCCCGGCTTCTTCCTCGAGCCGACCGTCGTGGCGGGTCTGCAGCAGGACGACGAGATGATCCAACAGGAGATCTTCGGCCCGGTCATCACCGTGCAGCAGTTCTCCGACGAGGCCGAGGCGATCAAGTGGGCCAACGGCACGCCCTACGGCCTCGCCTCCTCGGTCTGGACACGCGACATCGCCCGGGCGATGCGAGTCTCCAAAGCGCTGCGGTTCGGTTGCGTGTGGATCAACGACCACATCCCGCTTGCTTCCGAGATGCCCCACGGCGGCTTCAAGCAGTCGGGGTACGGCAAGGACCTGAGCATGTACGCGCTCGAGGACTACACCGAGGTCAAGCACGTGATGATCTCGCTGGCCTGACTCCGAGCTCGTGTTGGTAGCGGTGAGAGACCCCGCCCGCGGGCGGCTGATCGGTAACTTCCGCCGCCCCCACCCGTTAGGATGCTCAAGGGTCATTTAGTGGAAGCCTCCGCACTCCCAGCAACGGTAGGCCTGGCGCGCCCCCGGATCGCGATCAGCACTTCGCTGCTCCGGCTCCGGTCCGACGAGCAACTGGTGACGCTCTTCCGGGACGGCAACGAGGACGCTTTCCGGATCATTCACGACCGCTACCGCGGCCGCCTGCTCGCCTACGCGCGGCAGATGCTGTCCGCCTCGGGTCAGGATTCCGAGGACGCCCTCCAGGAGGTCTTCGTCCGCGCCTACTACGGACTGCGCGCCGACCATCGCGACCTGGCCCTGCGACCGTGGCTGTACCGCGTCGCCCACAATCGCTGTGTCGACGTCCTGCGTCATAACCAGACGATTCCGGTCGATCCCGCCGTCGCGCGCACCCCCGATCAGCAGGACCCGGCGGCTCGCGCCGAGCAGCGAGATGCCCTCCGTCGGCTGATCGCCGATGTCCGTCGCCTGCCCGAACAGCAGCGCTCCGCCCTGCTCATGCGTGAACTGAGCGGCATGAGCTACGGCGACGTGGCCGGTGCGCTCGGCGTCTCGGTCCCCGCCGTCAAGTCGCTCCTGGTCAGAGCGCGGGTCGGTCTGGCTGCGGCCAGCGAGGCCCGCAACACGGCCTGCGCCCAGATCCGCGAGGACCTGATCCTCTCCCACGACCGCGGTGTGCGGGCGAGCGGGCTGGCCCGGCGCCACCTGCACGAGTGCCCAGGCTGCCGCGAGTTCCGGTCTGAGGTCCGCGGGGTCAGCCGCCAGCTGGCGGCGCTCGCCCCCACCCTGGGCCCAATCGGCGTGATCGCCAACCTGCTCGGAATCGGCGGGGGCGGCAGCGCCGCGGCCGGAAGCGGCGTGGCCGGAGGGAGCGCCGCCGCGGCGGGCACCGGAGCCGCTGCCTCGGCCGGTCTCCTGGCCGGTGGGGCTGGACACGTCGTCACGCTGCTCGCCGCGGCGGTCGTCACCGCCGGAGGCGCGGTCGAGATTCAGCGGACCCTCTCAGCACCCCTTCCCCATCGCGTCCACCACCGCGCGGCACGCGTCGACAACGATCATTCGGTCGGCGCGATCGCGGCCGCCCAGGCCACAGCCGGCGGCACCACGCCTGCTTCGATGGCCGCCGCCTTCGGAGCCGGGCTCCCGGCGCCCCCGCTGGCGGCGTCGACCTCGGCTGCTGCCGGCACCGCCGCGACCTACGGTGCCCACCTGCTCGCCCGCGGCCCACATTCGGTCCCGATCAGCCAGTCACTCGATCCCGATCATCTCCTCTACAGCACCGGCAGCCCCGCGGGTAGCTCGACCGGGACTGGGTCCCCGTCGCTGCCCGGGCTGACCACCCCCGGCAGCGGTCCGCCCCCGGGGACCGGCATTCCCGCCGGTACGGGCACGGGAGCCGGCTCAGGCCCGTCAGGCGCTCCGACCGGGACGACACCGGGCCCGGGCCCCGCGGGAACTCCGACCGGCACCGGCTCGCCGACCGGGTCCGGAAGCCCCGGCACGACCGCTTCGACCCCCAACCCGGCAGCCGGGTCCGGTACCCCGGCACCGACCAGTGGTAGCACCGGCACTCCAGCGCCGAGCAGCAGTGGCGCCAGCACGTCAACGGGGGCACCGGGGACGACCAGCTCCACGGCAATCGGTAAGACCGTCGGCGCCGGGGCGGGCAGCGGCGGGCATGTCATCAGGTTGGTAACCGCCAAGCGCCAAATCCGCCACCACGGGTTCGCGCTCGGTACGCTGCTCGCACGATAGATCGTTACCTCGAGAAGCTCGATCACGAAGAGCTGTACGTTCGCCGCGGTCCCCGGTCGGGGCTGTACACGGTCGTCGCGATCCACTCGACCCTCCGCGGCCCTTCGCTGGGCGGCTGTCGGCTGTGGGCCTACGACGACTCGCGCGCCGCGGTGCGCGACGCGCTGCGCCTGTCGCGAGCGATGACGCTCAAGGCGGCCGCCGCCGACCTCGGCCTCGGGGGCGGCAAGGGCGTGATCATGGCCCCCGCCGACGGACGGCTGACCTCTCGGCGCCGCCGCGCCGCACTGCTTGACTTCGCCGACACCGTGCAGGCCCTCGACGGGCGTTACATCACCGCCGAGGACGTGGGCACCTCGAGCCGCGATATGAGCGTGATCGCCGATCGCACAGGCCACGTGGCCGGCCTGGCCCGGAGCCGGGGCGGCTCGGGCGACCCGAGCCCGCTCACCGCGCATGGCGTCGAGGTGGCGATCGCCGCCGCCTGTGAGCGCGCCTTCGGCGATCCGGACCTGGGCCAGCGCACGATCGCCGTGATCGGCCTCGGCCACGTGGGCTCCCGGGTCGCCCGCCGCTGTGCCCGGGCCGGCGCGACCCTGATCGTGGCCGACGTTGACCCGGCCAAGGCAAAGTTGGCCGAGCAGCTCGGCGCGCGCTGGTACACCCCTCAGGAGGCGCTCGAGGCCGAGGTCGACGTGCTCGCCCCGTGTGCCCTCGGCGGCCTGTTCGACGACGATTCGGTGCCGCGCCTGCGCTGCCGCGTGGTGGCAGGAGCCGCCAACAACCAGCTCGCCGAGGACGAGATCGCCGAGCTGCTGGCCCGCCGCGAGATCCTCTGGGCACCCGACTTCGTGGTCAACGCGGGCGGTCTGATCAACATCGCCGAGGAGGTGGGTGGGTATGACGCGGCCACCGCACGGCGCCGCGTGGCGTCGATCGCCGGCACCCTGCGGCAGATCTTTGACCAGGCCGAGCGCGACTCGATCACCCCGCTCGCCGCGGCCCTGGACCTGGCTCGCCGCCGCCTGGCCGCCACCGGCCCGAGCCCGGTGTCTACGACGGGCTGAGCTCCGAAAGGCGGGGACGCTCGACGTCGCTGGGCAGCCGCTCCTCGCCGGCGAGCTTGTCGAGGTGGGCGGCGAGCGTCACGGTCGCGGCCGGACGCAGCGCCGCCGGCACGTCGTCCCAGGCCGCGGCGAGCATCTCGGGTACCGACCGGGCTCCAGCGCTGAGCGCGGCGAGGAGCCGCTGCTCGCGCTCGCGGCGATGGGCGATGTACTCGTCGAGCTTGGCGCGTGGGTCGTGCACAACGGGCCCATGGCCGGGAGCGAGCAGGGTCAGCGGCCGCGTCCGGAGCCTAGCCAGCCCATCCAGATAGCCGGCCAGCGCGCCGGGGTCCGGGGCGATGAAGACGCTCCCGGTGCCGAGCACGGCGTCGCCGGTCAGAGCCAGCGTGTCGAGCAGGAACGCGAAGTGATCGGGCGCGTGACCGGGCGTGGCGAGGGCCTCGAGCGGGCCGAAGCGGGCCCCCTCCCGCAGCACCACATCGGTGTCTCCCCGCGCGCCGGCCAGCGGCGCGTCCGGGAAGCGCCCACGGAGGGCCGGCACGCCCTGGCTGTGGTCGGCATGGTCGTGGGTGAGCGCGATCCCGCCCAATCCCCCGCGCCGCTGGACCTCGGCGGTCAACGTCTCGATGTGATCGGCGAGCGCCGGACCAGGGTCCACGACCCAGGCCGGATCGCGGCCCAGCACCCAGGAGTTGGTGCCGGTCAGGGTGAAGGCGCCCGGGTTGTCCGCGCGGATGCCGATCGCATCGAGGCCAGGAAGGTCGACAAGCGTCACTGATTGAATAGTCAACCATGACCACCGCCGCGGACGAAAACGGACCGCGCGGCGACGGGTCAGGGAGGGGGATAGCCGACCCCGGCCGAAGCCTGAGGCGGGGTCTGGTCTCCCTGGCGATCCTGGTCGCGATGGTCGTGGGTCTCCTGCTGGCCGTTCCCGGGCTGCACGGCGTGGGCGATTCGGTCAGCGATATGAGTGGAGGCTGGCTGGCCGCCGCCGTCGGGCTCGAGATTCTCTCCTGTCTCGGCTATGTGGTCGCCTTCCTCCAGGTCTTTGACCGGGCGCCGGTTCGCTTCGGTGCCCGCGTGGCGCTCAGCGAGCTGGCCTTCGGTGCCGCCGTCTCGCTCGGCGGCGCCGGGAGCATCGCCGTCGGTGCCTGGCTGCTGGTCGAGCGGGGCGGTCCGCCAGCCCGCATCGCCGAGCGCTCGGCGGTCCTGTTTCTGCTCACCAGCGCCGTCAACGTGATCACCCTCGCCCTGGCCGGGCTCGGGCTGTGGACGGGCATCCTCTCGGGTCCCGGCAACGTCCTGCTGAGCGTCGTGCCCGCCGGAATCGGGGTCGCCGTCCTGGCCTTCTTTTTGGCCTTGCCTCGCTTCAGCGAGCGCGTGGCGTCCGGGCGCGCGCCCGGAC
>JBOGYN010000200.1:0-1810 GCA_050696855.1 Solirubrobacteraceae bacterium
CCGGAGCTCCTCATCGAGATCGAAGCCACGGCAGTGAGATGAAGCTGCTCTACCAACGTGGCTTCACACCTCCTTTCGCCCCGCGCCGCGAACCTCGCCCAACCGAACGAGCGACTCGCTCCGCGCGGAAAGCGCATGTGCGGCTGACGATCGCATTGATGCTCAGCGGATCGCCACGCGCACGATCGGAATGGCGACCAGGCGCTCGTGGTCGACCACGCCGGCGCGAACCACGCCGGCGCGAACGAGTGATTTTCGCGCCAAGCAGTCGTCCGAGCCGGCGTATGCTGACGAGCGCGTTCGTGGCAAGCACTAGCGCGGACCAACGGCGCCGGTCGACTGGCGTCCGGTGGCTGGCCGACCACCACGATGGTCCGTATCGCGGCGACGCTCAGTCGTGCATTCCGAAGCCTTCCATGATTCGGTCCTGCACGCGCTCGATGCGCGCCGTGCGTGTCGCTGATTGCTTGGCGCCGTTGAAGTGGAGCAGGTAGCCGCGTTGGCGACCGGTTGTAAGCCGTTCGAATGCGTCGCGAAAGGCAGGGTCTGCCTCCATCAGCGCCGCCAATTCGTCCGGGTAGTCGCGGTGGGTCGGCGGTGCAGGCTTCTTGACGCGCAGCCCGGCCTGTTCTACGCCTATGGCGTCGGCGACCAGATCGCGAAGTGCGCTCGTCGCGCTCGTCACGTCGGGCACCGAGCCGAACTCCAGCCTGAGCGATGAGCGACTGCTCTCGCCCTGGTCACGCAGCAAGGCGTTGGGGTCATTCAGCAACGCGCCCTTGAAGAACATGAGGGCGCACAGGTCGTTGAACGGCTGGAAGATGACGATGTTCTTGCCAGCATGCGTGTAGCAGGGTTTGCGCCACTTGAACGTTTCGGTGAGCTCGGTGTGCGACAGGATCGCTCGCAGTGCTGCGAACTCGTCGCGCCAGCGTTCGAGGCCGGCAGCGTATTCGTCGACTCGGCTGTCACTCATCGCGCGGCGCCCCTTTCGCGAACTCCACCGATCGCCTGACTCTATCGTCGGGCGTGAGGTCATTCAGTCCCTCGTTCCGTTCCCACTTGCCGTGGTTCGGGCGTAAGGCCTGTGCCCGTCCCGAGCCTCGCGATACCACCAAACCTCGCGAGTGCTTGCCGCGCAAGGGATCGCGAGCGCATCTCGCGCCGGACGAGCGGATCCGCGTGAATCCGATCGCGCGGGCAATGCGAAGGAACGGTGCCCGGCAATGCGCGGCCTTGGTGATCGCTTGAGTCGCTGGTGTTGAGAACCCCGACGACAGCTTTTGTTACGGGATGCTGACCGCCCTGGCGGCCGCGGGCGAGCGCTTAGCCGCGAACGCGATCGTCATCTCAGCCGCTGCGGGACGAGGCCGTCGGCGACATGCCGACGGCGCGGATCAGTCGCCCGGGGCTAACTCGGCGAGCGGCGCCGGTGCGCCGGACCTGATTCTGCGTAGGCAATGGATGACTTTGCCCGCGTCGGCCTGCGCCCTGCTCTCGGCGACAAGCGCGTTCGGGACCCTGCTCGGACGCTTGCTTTTCTCGCCCGAGCTGACGCTTCCTATCAACGGATTGCGAGGGCTGGCGGCCGATCCGCGGGTATCCCGTCGGGCGCTCCAGGCTGGCGCGAGCGGCGGTCTCATCCTGTCGGCGGCGCTCGTTCCAACGCTCAAGTGGCGCATGCGCCACGACCGCCGCTCAGCCCGCGATTGAAAGGAGCGCCTCCGTGCGGGACCGGCAGGCGAAACGGGGTGACTGCTTAAGGCGTATTCCGGCAGCGCGCAACGGTTGCTCTCCGAACCCTGATCGG
>JBOGYN010000201.1:0-7656 GCA_050696855.1 Solirubrobacteraceae bacterium
GGCCCGGACCACGAAAAAAGCCCCAACCCTGACGGGTCGGAGCCTTTTTCGGACCTTGGTTCGATTAGCTTCAAGATGGTCGGGGAGACAGGATTTGAACCTGCGACCGCCCGGCCCCGAGCCGGGCTCAGGGGGTCATCGCCAGACGAAAACCCTTATTCCATAGGGGTTTTGTGGCGCGGCCCAGGCCGCAGTTGTGCTCAGTTTGATGCCCTCATTGATGCCCTCTCGTCCTGTTGCCGCCGCCGGAACGTCTGCCACCGAGGTTCCGACCGTATGCGATTCCGCCTTTGGCGAATACGGGGTGCCGGCTCAGCGCCAGCGAGGCACCTGCATCAATGTGTTTGCGGTACTCAGCTCGGACGGCTGCGCGATGCATCCCAGATCGTTCCCAAGCGAAAGGACGCTTGAGGTTCGCGCGAACTTCCGCTTCGATGAATCGGCTGTCGCCGGTGCGTAGGCACGGCAACTCGGTCGGCCGAATACGCCGTGCTGCGGCTGTTTCGCCAGACGGGCGGTCTCGTCGGCGTCCGCCGCGACGCCGCTGGTCGTGCTCACGAGCGGCACTGATTCCGCCGTCGATCGAGACTTCTGCTCTCGCTGGGTCGCGCTGGCCGCCCGGGCGGCTGCAACGGAGCCGAGCGCTTGCACGGTCACGCTGGCCCGGCAAACTGGTTGCCCACGCAATTGCGCGGTCTGGCGAAGGTGGCGCCGAGTATGGGCGATGATGTCGTGCGATGGCAGCGCGGCGGTACGCCGGCGGAGCGCGGCGCGCTAGGTAGGCTCGAGGCCGCGCGGTCGGGGGGCGTCGATGAAGGACGCATCGTCACCGACTTCGATTCGATCTTGGATGCGGGGGAGATGCTCGCCGAAGAAGAGTTGGGCGGAGAGCTCGCCGCGGGTGTGGGCGCCGGTCTTCTCGAAGATCGACTTCATGTGGTCGTTCACGGTGTGGGGCGAGATCGCGAGTCGTTGTGCTGCCTGGGTGGTGGTCGCTCCGCGTAGTGCCAGCTGGGTGACTTCTTGTTCGCGCGGGGTGAGGCCGTGTGCCTTGAGCAGGATCGGCGCGACGAGCGTTGGGTGGGCGCGTTGGATGAAGACGGCGACGTCCCCGGAGCGGCCGGCGCTCAGGCGCCCGCCGTGCAGAACGAGCCATGTGCCCCCGGGTGTCTTGACCGCCGAGTGCGGGAGTGTCTTTCCGCGCTCGGTGCCGCCGGCAGCGATCGCCGTTCTCGTTGCGCTAGCGATTGCGTGGATCGATGCCAAGCGCAGACCGGCGTCGGCCGTGCTGCCGGAGAGCTCGGCGAGCAGCGGCTCTGCTGAGGAGGAAGCTCGGATCAGGCCGCCCGTGGCGTCGAGCTCGAGAACGCCGGGAGCCTCCGGGAGGGCCGCAGCGCGGTCGCACGCTTCGGCGATCAGCCCGCGGCGGACTGCGCGCGCGAACAGAGGCGATGCGATGGCGAGCAAGTCGATATCGCGCTCCTTGAACTCAGGCTCGCCCGCCCGGCGGACAAGGATCAATGCCCCCCAGGTGGTGCCGTCGGCGACGAACGCGCTGCGGAGTTCTGGACCGAGCCCAGCGGGTGTCAGTAGGTCGCGGAAGCGTGGGCTTTGTTCTGGGTGGCCTTCGGTTGCCTCGCTCATCGTCGCCGCCTTGCGCTTGGCGTGAGCCAGCTGGTCGAACTTGTTTACGTCCTCGACCCCGTACTCGTTGTGCGCGAGGATCGGGAAGCGGTCGGGGAGGTCCTGGAGGCGGTGGTCGGTGATCAGGTCCGACCCGGGGTCGAGGGTGTGCCAGCACGCGCCGTGAAACGGGACGGCCCGCTTCAACCGAGCTGCGGCCTCGTCGAAGAACTCCGCCCGGGCAGGAGCAAGAAGAGCGAGGCGCTCGAGGTCGTCGAGGAGACGCGTGGGTGTCCACCTGTCTCGGTTAGCGCTCCTCGCGGTCATCTCCCGGAACCTGGATCGAGCGTACACCCCCAAGAACTGGGGATGGCCGTCGCGGCCTGAGTGCTCCACGATCGTCTCTTCCGCGATTTGGAGGCATTGATGCAACTACACACAGACACGCTCCAGGGACTTGTGACAGGTGTGGCGGTGCGCGATGGCACCCCGAAGGACGCGGAGGTCTGCGGCCGGATCTTCTACGACGCGTTTGACGCGATCGCCGCCCGCCACAACCTTCCGGTCGAACCCAGCTCGTGCGACTTCACCCGCTTCATGGTCGCGAACATGCTGGCCAACGACGGGTTCGCGGCGCTGATCGCCGAGCGCGACGAAAAGGTCCTCGGGAGCGCGTTCGTCGACCAGCGAGCCATGATCGCCGGAATCGGCCCGGTAACCGTAGACCCCTCGGTGCAGGACAACGGCATCGGCCGGGCCCTGATGGAGGCAGCGCTTGACCTCGAGCGTGAGCGCGGAGCCGCCGGCGTCAGGCTCGTGCAGACCGCTTATCACTACCGCTCGCTCGCGCTCTACGCAAAGCTCGGCTTCGCCGTTCGCGAGCCGCTATCGGTGCTTCAAGGCGCACCCCCGGCGCTCAGCATCCCCGGCCTCGGGGTCCGGCCGGCGAGCTCGGAGGACCTCGCCGCCTGCGGCGAGCTGTGCTCGCGCGTTCATGGCCACGACCGAACCGCGGAGCTTCGCGACGCGATCGCCGCGGGGACCGCCGCGGTCGTGGAGCGCCCCGACCGTATCTGCGGTTACGCGACCGGCTTCGGGTACGGCTGGCACGCAGTCGCCGAGACCAACGAAGATCTGACCGCCCTGCTCGGCTCAGCCCAGGAGTTCACCGGCCTCGGGATCCTCGTCCCGTCACGCAACGCCGACCTGCTCCGCTGGTGCCTCGCGCACGGGCTCCAGATCATCCAGCAATCAACGCTGATGACGATCGGCCTCTACAACGAGCCCGCTGGAGCGTATCTGCCCTCGATCGTGTTCTGAGCCAACGCTGAGGCCGATAGCTCATTCAGGTCGGGTGAATGCGCTCTTGTCCTCCAAGCGGGGGCTGACCTGGCAGCGAGATTTGCAGCATCGGCCCGGCGCGGCCTGCGGCCTGCGTGCTGGCCGGGCCGTCGACTAGCAAGCGCGCCGGCGTCAGAGCAGAAGTGGCCGCCGTCGCGAGGCGCAGTGCTGCTCCCCTTCAAGCGTCAGCCGACCCCCAAACTTCGAAGGCCAACCACGGCCGTCATCCAACCCGCCTCGTAAGGAGGCATCCGATGACAGCAGCACTCCAGCAGCACAAACCCACGCCAGCTCTCCCCCTGCTCATGACGCTGACAGCGGTTTTCATCGCGCTGGCGACGGTCCGAGCGCCCGTTACGGCCGCACGCGCGGCGACAGCTCAGGCAGCCTCCACGTGCCGAATCGTGATCACAGGGCCCCACTGGCGGGTTGGGTTCCCCGGGCACTACCGGTCCGGTAGCCAGTACACCCTGACCGCCGCGGGAATGTCGTGCTCCTCCGCGCGCCCGTGGGTAAAGAAATTCACGCGCCGGAAAAGCAGCGCACGGCTGGGAGCCACGCAAAGGCCCGAGCGGCTTCACCTGCGTATCAGAATCCTCGGCAGCGGCTGGCGGCGGTGACGTCATCGCGCGAGACGCCCCCTCTGCGGGGGCAAGCAAGAACTGGCGTCGGCGCGTGCTTGCTGGTGTCCAGCTAACGATCGGGCCAAAGCAGCAGAACGGCCGGGCGCCGCGCTCTGTGCTGGTTCGGAGCGCGATCAGCGTTCTCGGGACGCCGCCCCCCTGCGTTCCCGAGCAGGAACCACGATGGTTCCTCTCCCGCGCTTCCGCTTCGAGATGACGCCCTCCGCCTGCCTAGGCGACGGGGTCCGCCGGTCGCGGAACCGCGGCTGCTGCTTTCTCCGCGGACCAGGCGTCTCGTTCTCGTCGCCCTCAAGTGTCGCGCTAAGGCTTGGGCGCCCATGCAAAAGAGGCGACGTGGTTGGTGCCCGGGCCCAGGCAGTAGCCGCTGTAGACGAGCTTGTCACCGGAGGCCTGCTCGGCGAGTGACCGGCATTTGAACCCGCGGGGGCCTTTCAGGATCTGTCCGAGCCCTTGCCGGCCCGCGCCCTTGATCTTTTCGTGGGCGAATTTGTCCACGTAGAAGTACGCCTGATAGCACGAGAAGTCTTGGGCGGACAGTGTGTACTTGTTTCCTGAGATGCGACCGCCGCGCTCGCGGATGCTCCAGTGCGCGCTGTGGACCACGATCTTGCACTTGGACTTGGCCTGAGCGTTGGCGGCGTATGAGGTGGAGGCGGGGATCAGCGCTACCGGCGACACGGTCAGAAGCGCTATGAACGTCACGAGCACGGCGCGTGTCGCCCTGGGTGGGTGCTACTTGCGTGCTGCTTTCAAGGGGTGCCTCCTTTGCGAGGCGGTTGGGCGATGGCGTGATGCCATCACAGGCATCTTGTGGCTCAGGCGGGCGCGCTGACACGTAGATCGGGGGCGGGGGCGCCGAGCTGGCGGGCGAGCAGGAGCGTGTTCCAGACGTGCCAGAGGTCAGTGAGGCGGGCTTGCTCGTCGTAGCGGAAGAAGTGCATGTGCGGCACCTCGACCCGTGCGCCCGTGACCGGCAGACCCGCGAGCGGGCCGATTTTCAAGGGAGCTTGGTGAGTCCCGGTCATCATCGAGCGACAGGCGACGACCTGACCCTCGCAGAGCATCTCGTGCACTTCGAAGCGCAAGTCGGGAAACGCGTTGCGCAGGATGGCGATCACGTTCTTCAGATGGGCGGCGAAGTCGGTGCCCGGGGCCTCCTGGTGGTCGACCGCATTGGGTGCGATCGCCTCCTCGACAAAGTCAAGGTCTCCGCGGTTGAACATCCGTTGAAACCCCTCCAGGGTCAGTGCCTTCAGCTGCTCAGCGGTCATCGCAGGCTCCTTAGAATGACATTCTAATAGGTAGAACCCTATACTAATGCGGTGGCCGAGGCAAGGAGCAGGCAGCAGATCGCCGCGAAGCAGACGCAGCGGGCGATCGTCGAGGCGGCGGCGCGGTTGTTCATCGAGCACGGCTACCACGCGACGTCGATCGCTCAGATCGCGGCGGAAGCTGGGGTGGCGGTGCAGACCATCTACAACGCGGTCGGCGCCAAGCGCGAGCTGCTCTCCCGCGTGCTCGACTACGCCGCTGCCGGCGAGCGCGCCCCCGTGCCCGTGCCGCGGTTCATGGCCGAGCAGGCCGAGCGGGAGACCGATCCGTGGCAGATCATCGGCCAGCTGGTCGAGTTCTGGTCCGAGGCGCTGCCCCGGACCGCGCCGGTGTTCCGGGTGATCCGAGAGGCGGCGGCGGCCGATCCGGAAGCGGCCGCGCTGGAGCGCGATCGTGCCGCGCAGCGGCTGCGCAACTACGGCCACGCCGCCCAGATCCTCGCCGACCGCGGCGGCCTGCGCTCCGGGCTCACCGTCGATCAGGCCGCCGCCACGATCTTCGCGATCGGCCATCCCGACATCTACCGCGCCCTGGTCATCGACGGCGGGTGGACCGCCGTGCGCTGGGCGCGATGGGCGCAGACCACGCTGCACGACGCGCTGATCCGGACCGAGCTGTCTGCGAGCGCCGACCGTCAAGCGCCCTGATCGCCTCGGCGTCATTTGGCGGCACGGGTGAGCGCGGCTTTGATGTCGGTCATCGGCAGCCTGGCGGAGGCGTGGGCTGCGGCGGGCGCATCGAAGGTCATGTCGATGGTGTCCATCGCGAGCGCGGCGCGGGGCTGACGGGCGAACGGAGCGATGGCTCGCAGGAGTCGCCGCGGGACATGGCGGACTTTCGCCGGGCGCCCGCGAACGTCTCCCAGCAGCCCGGCGAGCTCGTTGAAGGTCAGATTCTGCGGGCCACCCACCTCAATGACGCGCCCGCGCAGTTCGGCGTCCATGACTGCGCGCTCTAGGACCGCCGCGACGTCGTCGACGGAAACGAAGTTGATCGGGTTCTCGCCCCGTCCGAACACGATCGGCTTGGTCATGATCTCGGCCCACAGCTCGACGAACGCGGTCGCCCGCACGATCGTCCAGCCCACGCCGCTGGCGCGCAGGTGCTCTTCTGCCGCATGCTTGGCGCGAAACAGCTCCATCGAATGCTCGGCCGACGCGCCGACGACGGACATGAGCACTACATCTGCCCCGATCTCGGCGGCGGCGTCGATCAGGTTCGCGTTCCCCTGCTGATCTACCGATTTCGGCGACACGCGACCCGGGCCGGCGAAGCCATGGACAGCGGACACGACCGTGGCGACGCTGTGGAGCGCGGCTGGCAGGCTGGCGCGGTCACGGACGTCGCAGGTGACGATCTCGGCCGCGCCGGCCAGGTGCTGGGCGCGAGAGGGGTCGCGGGTCAGCACGCGTACGGGAAGCCCACGGTCGGTCAGGCGCCGTACCAGCCGGGTGCCGAGCCGCCCGGTGCCGCCAGCGACGGCGATCATCGCCTTATCACCTGCTCGCGCACCGCGTCATCGACCGTGCCGGCGCCCGAATCGACGGGCTCGAGGTAGAACCGAGCCCATTGCGCAAGCCCGTCGCGCACCCCGAACAGCACCACCCCACGCATCTGATGCGCGGTGCCGTCGCGCCGGGTCCCCGTCATCTCCCATTCCGTCCATGCCGTCTCGCCATCGACCGTGCTTCGGATCACCTCAGCGCGGAGGTCGGGCACGAAGCTGAAGATCTGCTCCCAGTTCTGGCGCACCTGCGCGCGACCGCGAAAGCCCCGGGCCGGGTGCACCGGCGTCTGATTCTCATAATCCTCCGCGAAGCACGCAGCCACCGCTTCGGCGTCGTGCTCGTTGGTGGCCTGCACCAACCGGTCAACCATCGCCTGCGTTGCGTTCATATCCGCTGCCAACCCCTTTCGTCTTTCATTCCAGTAGACTGGAATGAACTAGGACTATGGACCGCCAACCACCCAATGTCAAGCCCAAGCGGGCCTACGACGCCAGCCGCCGCCGCGAGCTCGCACGCCAAAACCACGACAAGATCATCGCCAGCGCCGAGCGGCGGTTTCTGCGCGACGGGTACGCCCCCACCACGATCGCAGCGATCGCCGCCGGCGCCAGCGTCTCGCCCGACACGATCTACAAGTCTTTCGGCGGTAAACCCGGGCTGGTCCGCGCAATCCGCGCCCACGCCCTGCAAGGCGAGGGCGCCGTGCCCGCCGAACAGCGATCCGACGAGCTGCAAGCCACCCAATCAGACCCCAGGACGATCATCCAGGCGTGGGGGCGGCTTACCGCCGAGATCGCCCCGCGCGTATCACCGATCCTGCTCCTGATCCGCGACGCGGCCGCCACCGACCCCGAGGTCGGGACGCTGCTCGCCGAGATGGATGCCGACCGCCTGCGCCGAATGATCGACAACGCCCGCCGCCTCCGCGACGCTGGCCACCTCCGGACCGGGACCACGCTCGCTCAAGCTGCCGACATCCTCTGGACCTACAGCTCACCCGAGCTCTACGAGCTCCTTGTCCTGCGCCGCGGCTGGACGGCCCCGCGATACGGCCGCTTCATCGCCGACGCCATGATCAACGCTCTCCTGTAGCGACAGCACGCTCGCGCGACGCGAGAAGCCGACACGACCTCAGCGACACGGGTCCGTTAGCTTGACGATGATCGGAAGAGGCATTCTCCGGGGGCCCCTGTCGCTCTGCCAAGGAC
>JBOGYN010000202.1:0-12027 GCA_050696855.1 Solirubrobacteraceae bacterium
TCGCTGGCGCGACTCGTCGACGCGCAGCAGACAGAGCACGAGCGCGACCACGCCAATCGGGACATTGACCAGGAAGATCCAGCGCCAGGACAGCCCGGTGGTCAGCGCGCCGCCGATCACGGGGCCGATCGCCACCGCCAAACCGGTGATGGCGCCCCAGGCGCCGAAGGCGACGCCGCGCTCACGGCCCTGGAAGGCGGTGCCGAGCAGAGCCAGCGAGGTGGAGAACATCGCCGCCCCGCCGATGCCCTGCGCGCCGCGGGCCAAGTTCAGCCACAACGGATCGGTCGCCACTCCCGAGAGCAGCGAGCTGGCGCTGAAGATGATCAGGCCGATGATGAACACCAGTCGGCGACCGAACAGGTCAGCCAGCGACCCGGTGGTCAGCAGCAGCGCGGCCAGCATCAGCGAATAGGCATCAACCACCCATTGCAGATCGCTGAACGAGGAGTGCAGGGAAACCTGGATCGCCGGGAGGGCGACGTTGACGATCGTCACGTCCAGCAGCAGCATGAACGTGCCGACGCAGACGGCGACGAGGGTCCACCACTTGCGATCCATGAGGTTGACTGCCCTTTCCGGAGCTTGACGTACCTCTGCTCAGCCTACTGACGGCGTTTCAGGTGGGGCCACCGGGAGTCCCGCCGCACGCCAGGCCTGAAAGCCCCCTTCGAGATCGGTGGCGCGGGCAAAGCCGAGCTCCTGCAGGGTGGCCGCGGCGAGGCTGGACTGGTAGCCCTCGTTGCAGATGACGATCACCAGTCTCTTCATCTATGCCCCTTTTCGGAAAGGCAAATCCGATGTCTTGGTCCCCCGGTCGTGGGGCGGGCGCGAGCAGGTCAGCCCCGCCGTCACGGGGCAAACGGCGGCCCAGCAAAAACTCGCGCCCGAGGGCGCAGCCTCGCTTGAAGGCGCCACGATCACGTACCGTGGGGGCGATGCTGGAACCGGTCCAGGCCTCGGCGGCCTCGATGACGACCCACGACGGCGGCGGTGAGCCGGCAATCGTCGCGCGCGGGCTGACCAAGGCCTTCGGGGATGTGCGGGCCCTGGCCGGGGTCGACCTCTACGTGGCGCGCGGGACAGTGCTCGGGCTCCTGGGGCCCAACGGTGCCGGCAAGACTACGGTCGTGCGAATCCTGAGCACGCTGCTGCGGGCCGACTCGGGCACCGCCACCGTGGTGGGGCTGGACGTGGTGAGCGATGCCGCCGCCCTGCGTTCGGAGATCGGCCTCGCCGGCCAGTACGCGGCCGTGGATGAGAACCTCACCGGACTGGAGAACCTGACCATGGTCGGCCGTCTCTACGGAATGCCGCGGGCGCAGGCCAAACAGCGCGGCAACCAGTTGTTGGATCGCTTCGAGCTCGACCAGGCCGCCCACCGCCCCGTCAAGACCTACTCCGGCGGGATGCGCCGCCGCCTCGACCTGGCCGCGGCGCTCGTCGCCCGGCCGCCGGTCCTGTTTCTCGACGAGCCCACCACAGGACTTGATCCTCGTAGCCGGCTGAGCCTGTGGGAGACGATCGAGCAGCTGGTCGCCGATGGCACCACCGTGCTTCTGACCACGCAATACCTCGATGAAGCTGACCGATTGGCGGACTCGATCACGGTCATCGATCACGGCCAGGTGATCGCTCGCGGCACCTCCGATGAGCTCAAGGACCGCGTCGGCGGCGAGCGCCTCGAGGTCCGTCTCGAGGACCCGTCGCGAGGCGAGGCGGCGGCCGCGGCGTTGGCGCCGATGACCGACGAGTCGCCCACCGTGGAGGGGGCGCTCGTCTCGGCGGCCGTGCACGGGCGCGCCGGTGTGATCGTCGAGGCGGTCAAGCGGCTCAGTGGGGCCGATGTCGGAGTCGACGACATCTCCCTGCGGCGTCCCACGCTCGACGATGTCTTCCTGGCTCTGACCGGCCACGCCGCCGTGGATAACGACGCTGACGAGGCGCCGGAGCCGCAATGAGACGACTGGTCACCGACACGCTGATCATCGCCGAGCGCAACCTGGTGCGCCTTCCCCGCTCGCCCGATCTGCTGCTCGCCTTCACCGTGCAGCCGATCATGTTCGTGCTCTTGTTTCGCTACGTCTTCGGCGGCGCGATCAACACGCACGGAGTCCCCTACGTGGAGTTCCTGATCCCAGGGATCATCGTCCAGAACATCGCCTTCGGTGGGTTCGTCACCGCGCTGGGTCTCAACGAGGACGTCCACAAGGGATTGATCGATCGTTTTCGCTCGCTTCCGATGGCGCGACCGGCCGTGCTCGCGGGCCGCACGCTGTCCGATGTGGTCACCAACCTGCTCTCGGTCGTGGTGCTGGTGGTCACCGGGCTGATCATCGGTTTCTCGTTTCACGCCAGCGTTCTCGACGTGATCGCCGGTTTCGGACTCCTGCTCCTGTTCGGCTACGCGTTCTCGTGGGTGTTCGCGCTGGTCGGGCTGCTCGTCTCCTCGCCCGAATCAGCCAACTCGATGGGCTTTATCGCCGTCTTTCCTCTGACCTTCATCTCGTCGGCGTTCGTCCCCGTGCAGAGCATGCCCTCGGTCCTGCGTGCGTTCGCGAACGTCAACCCATTCACGATCGTCGTTGACGCGATGCGTCACCTCTGGATCGGCGCGCCGGCCGGCAACTACGTGTGGGGGTCGGTGGTCTGGGCGCTGGTCATCATCGCCGCGTTCGCGCCCCTGGCCGTGGCGCGCTATCGCCGCGCCGCCGCCACGTGACCCAGCGCATCGGCGCTGTGCCACCTGTAGGGCCGAGCTCCGCATCCTCGGCCCGTACCTTTGTCCGCCTGATGACGGGGCCGGCGGCCAATTGACTCGGCATGGGCCCCCACGAAGAGAGGCCCCGAGCCGGGGCCTCTCCTGTGCAACCGTGTCTCGTGGGAGCTGCTACGTCAACCGCAGCCGGTGTTGAAGCCGCAGCTCGAGCACGTGTAACAGCTACCGGTGCGCTGCATCATGCCGCCGCATTGCTGGCAGGCCGGGCCGAGATCGAGGCCATTGCTCACCGCCGGCACCACGGGCGGGTCATCGGTGAGCGCAGACGTGACCGGACGCGGCGGCTCGGGCGCTGCCTTGGCGGTCGGCCCCGCCGTGTCGCCGTAGTGAGAACTAACAGCGTCCTCAGCCGCCTTGCGGGCCCGGACTTCCTTGGTCAGGATCCCGAGCTCCTCCTGCAGGTCGACGTCGAGGAAGCGCGAGGCCAGCCAACGCATGATGTAGTCGGGCATCGACTTGGCAAACGGGATCTCGGGGTTGGAGGTCATGCCCTCAGGCTCGAAGCGCATGTAGCTGAACTTGCGCACCAAGGTCTCGAGCGGCACTCCGTACTGGAGCGAGATCGAGATCGCGGTGGCGAACGAGTTCATCATCCCGCGCAGCGTCGAGCCCTCCTTGCCGATATCGGTGAGGAAGATCTCGCCGATCGTCCCGTCCTCGTACTTACCGGCGGTGATGTAACCCTCGTGGCCGCCGATCGAGAACTTGTGCGTGATCGACTGGCGCTCGCGGGGCATCCGGCGGCGCTTGGGGGGAGCCTCGGCCAGCGCCTGGGCGACTGCCTTATCGATCTCGGCCTGGGTGTCGACTGCCGCGGGGACGCCCTGCTGGGCGTCGGTGCGCAGAGCCTGAGCGGTCTTGGAGCCGTCGCGGTAGATGGCCAGGGCCTTGACGCCGAGCCGCCACGCCTGCAGGTAGGCATCGGCGATGTCCTCCACCGTTGCCGTCTGCGGCATGTTGACGGTCTTCGAGATCGCACCGCTCAAGAACGGTTGCACGGCGCCCATCATCTTGATGTGGCCCATGTGCGAGATCGCTCGCGCCCCGACGGCGACATCGAACACCTCGAGGTCATCGTCGGCCAGGCCCGGGGCGCCCACGATCGTGCCCCGTTCGTTGACGTAGGCCACGATCTGCTCGATCTGCTCGTCGTTATAGCCCAGCGTCTGCAGAGCGAGCGGCACCGTGCGGTTGACGATCGTCATCTGCCCACCGCCGACCAGCTCCTTGAACTTGACCAGCGAAAAGTCCGGCTCGACGCCGGTCGTGTCGCAATCCATGAGGAAGCTGATCGTGCCGGTGGGCGCGAGCACGGTCGCCTGGGCGTTGCGGTAGCCATTGCGCTCGCCAGCCTGCACGGCCTCGTCCCAGGTGGTGCGCGCCGCAGCCAGCAGCGCCGTATCCAGGCACGATTCGTCCGGGATGGCGTGAGAGGCGTCCCGGTGCATCTCCATCACCGCGTTGTGGGCATCACGATTCTCGGGATAGCGCTCGTAGGGCCCCATCGCGGCTGCGATCCGGGCCGAGCCGAGATAACCACGACCGGTCATCAGCGCCGTGATCGCCGCTGCCGTGCCCCGTCCCGTGTCTGAGTCGTAGGGGACGCCGTCGGCCATCAGATAGGCGCCGAGGTTGGCGTAGCCGAGCCCGAGCTGACGGAAGGCGCGCGCGTTGACGGCGATCTCCTCGGTCGGGTAGCTCGACGGCGAGACCGCGATCTCCTGGGCCAGGAAGATGATGTCGACGACGTGCTTGAAGGTCTCGACGTCGAATGTGCCGTCGGCCCGGCGGAACTTCATCAGGTTCAGGGAGGCCAGGTTGCAGGCCGAGTCGTCCACATGCATATATTCACTGCACGGATTGGACGCGTTGATGCGGCCCGAGACCGGGCAGGTGTGCCATTCGTTGATCGTCGTGTCGTACTGGACGCCCGGATCGGCGCACCGCCAGGCGGCCTCGGCGATCTCCTTCATCAGCTGCCGCGCCGGGATCGGCTCGCCGACCGGCTTGCCGGTCACGCGCGCGATCAGATGCCAGTCCTCGTCGTTCTCGACCGCGCGCATGAACTCATCGCTGACGCGGACGGAGTTGTTGGCGTTCTGATACTGGATCGAGTAGAAGCCCTCGCCGTCGATCGACATGTCAAAGCCGGCGTCACGCAGCGCGGCGGCCTTGTTCTCTTCCTTGGCCTTGCACCAGATGAAGTCACGGATGTCGGGATGGTCGACGTCGAGCACGACCATCTTGGCCGCGCGGCGGGTCTTCCCACCCGACTTGATCGTGCCCGCCCAGGCGTCGGCACCGCGCATGAAGCTGACCGGGCCCGAGGCGGTGCCGCCCTTGGCCAGCGGCTCCATCGAGCCACGAATCCGCGACAGGTTGATACCCGAGCCCGAGCCACCGCGGAAAATGTTGCCTTCCTTGGTGTTCCAGGCCAAGATCGACTCCATCTCGTCGTCGACTGAGAGGATGAAGCAGGCGGAGCACTGCGGGCTCTCCTCGAAGCCGACGTTGAACCAGACCGGTGAATTGAACGCCGCCAGCTGGTGGAGCAGGATGTGGGTGAGCTCGGCCTCGAACGTGTCGGCATCGGCGGCGGTGGCGAAGTAGCCACGCTCGCGGCCCCAGCCGGCGATCGTCCCGGCCACCCGGCCGATCATCTGCTTGACCGAATGCTCGCGCGAAGCAGATCCGAGCTGGCCGCGGAAGTACTTCTGGGCGACGATGTTGGTGGCGTTCTGGGACCACGACTTGGGGAACTCAACCTCGGGCTGCTCGAAGGAGACCTTGTCGCCGTGGCCGATCCGCGCGTCCCTGATCTCCCACTCGACCGCGTCGTAGGGATGCTGGCCGGCCGTCGTCAGATGGCGACGGATCGACAGGCCTTCATCCGCCTGGGCGGTGGGGCTGATCTGGGTTTGCGGTGCTTGCGACATTCGTACCGGCTCCTCTCGTTTTCCGATCGTTCGATGCCCCCCGCTCGACGCCGGACCGGCCGAGGGGTGAACAGCGAATAGTTGCGCACGGCCCGGACGGAAAAGCGGAGCGGCCGAACCTTCGCCGAGTGGTCCTGAGGACATACATTTTAGTCGCTCTCAAGCCCTTTTTAGAGCAAGTAAAAGCCCGTGATAGCGTCGTCGCGATGGTCACCGCGCGCCGGCTGGACCCGCCCGCCCGGCTCGCTCGCCAGGGCCCCGCCGGCGCCCGGGCAGCGGGTGGTCGTGGCCGGCTCGAGCCCGCCACGGTCCTCGCGCTGGCTCTGCTCGCAGCCTGTCTTTACGCAGCCTTCGCGCACGGCTCGGTGGCCCCGGCCCCGACGGAGCGTCTCCAGCTGGTGCTGGCGGTGGTAGCGGCCGCATCCGCGGCTGCCTGGTTGTGGAATGCGAAACTCGTGCTGCGGGCACCGGCGCAGGCGTGGGCGGGGCTGGCGCTGCTGATCGGCTTCGCGATCTGGAGCGGGCTGAGCCTCCTCTGGAGCGTCTCGCCGGACTCGACCTGGGCAGAGGCCAACCGCGCCCTCGGCTACGCCCTCGTGGTCGGCCTGGCGGTCGCCTTCGGCGCATCCCACCCTCGGGCGATCCAGTTCACCGTCTGGGGCTTTCTCGCCGTCGCCATGGCCGTCACCGCTTACGCCCTCGGTCAGAAGCTGGTACCCGGAGTCCACGTGACCGGGCTCTTCAATCTCGACCAGACCGGGCAGCTCCCGCGCCTCCAGGAGCCCTTCGGATACTGGAACGCGCTCGGCCTGTTCATCGCTCTCGGCGTGCCCCTGGCCCTGAGCTTGGCGGTTGATCGCGAGCGCTCAGATCGCCTCCGGATGGCCGCAGCCAGCGCGATCGTGCCGATGCTGGTCACGATCGCGTTTACGTATTCGCGTGGGGCGGCGCTCGCCCTGATCGGCGGGCTCGCCGTCGGCATTGCGCTGAGCGGAGCGCGCCTGCGCTCCCTGCTATGGCTCGGGCTGGCGACCGTGAGCGCGGCTCCCCCGGTAATCCTGGGACTGCTCAACCACTCGCTGACCGCGGTCAACGTGGACCTTGGTGATCGCGAGCTGGCCGGCGCCGAGCTCGCCGCGGTCATCGCCGCCTGCATGACGCTGCTGGCGCTCGCGGCTCCCCAGGTCATCCGGCACGAGGACGCCACCGACGTCTCACGCGCGCAGGCGAGGCGCATCAGGCGGAGCTGCAGCGCCCTCGCCGCCGTCCTGGTGGCGGTCCTCCTGATCGTCATCGCGCTGTCTCCGCGGGGCCTCGCGGGTACGGTCTCGCACGGCTGGCAGAGCTTCACGACCACGCGTGCCGTGGCCGTCAATGACCCCGGGCGGCTGCTCTCAGCCGACAGTGAAAACCGCTGGGTGTGGTGGAAGGAGGCCGCGCGTGCCTTTGGCGACCGTCCGATTGCCGGCTGGGGCGCAGGCTCGTTCGGGGTTGTGCACCTGCTTTACCGGCGCGACCAGCTGTCAGTGCAACAGCCCCACTCGGTCCCGTTGCAGTTTCTGGCCGAGACCGGGGTGATCGGCGCTGCGCTCGGGCTCGGTGCCATGGCGCTGCTGCTCGCCGCGGCTGCTCGGTCCGTACGCCGCCGTCCGCGCACGGGCGATCGCCTGCTCGCCGCCGGACTGCTGGCGGCAGCGGTCACGTATGCCGTCCATGCGCTCTATGACTGGGATTGGGAGATCCCCGGGGTCACGTTGCCGGCGCTGCTCTTCCTGGGCGTGCTCGCCGGCGGGGCCTTGGTCGAGCGTGCGTCCGAGCCCGGGGCAGCCGAGTTCGACACCACGAAATCGCGGCGGGGACGGTGGGCGGCCGGGGCGACGGTGGCATCCAGTGCCGTCTGCCTGTCGGCGTTCGCGCTCTCGGCGATAACGCCGCGGCTGGCCGCTGCTCGCGCCGGCAACGCTCTGGTCGCGGCGTCTTCGGCCTCCGGATCCGGCCTGCGCCCGGCACTTTCCAGTGCCCTGCTGGCTGACCGGCTGGACCCGGTTTCCGATCGCGGCCTCCTCGTGGCCGCCACGGTCGAGATCCACCTTCGGCACAACGAGCGGGCGCGCCGCTATCTGCTCGCGGCCGTCGAGCGCCAGCCCACCGACGGAGTTGCCTGGCAGCGGCTCGCCATCCAGGACCTGGTGCTCGGTGATCGGCGCGACGCGGCCATCGCCGGGCGGCGCGCCCTCGCGCTAGATCCACACGGCGTCGCCGCGCGGGCGTTGGCCGCCAACCTGGCCGGCGCCGCTCGGCGTCCGTAGTTGACTCGCGGCCGCCGTCGCCTCAGGCTTCGCGGGCGAAGCGAGCGCGCAGGGCGGCCAGTTCGGAGGCGAGATGCTCGATCTCCTCGGCCTGGGCAGCCACCGTCTCAGAGTGGTCACCGCCGTTGGTGCGCTCCGGCGCCTGGCTCCCGAGGCGATCGTGCTCGGCCAGGGTCGCCCGCAGGCGCTGCAACTCGCGCTCGTCGGTCTCTCGCGCCGCTCGCGCCGCACCGAGCTCGCTGGTCGTCTCGGCTAGGCGCCGCTCGAGCTCGCCGCGCCAGGTCTGCAGCTCGCCCAGCGTGGCGGTCGTCTTCTCATTGGTGGCCTCCGCCTGGGCTGCCCGGTCGCGCGCCTTGACCGCCACGGCGTCAAAGGCGGCGGCCTGGCGGCTCAGCTCGTCGCGCTCAAAGGTCATGACTCGGAGCTGGTCGCGTGCCTGGTCGAGTTCCTGCTTGAGGCCGGACTGACCCGACCTGAGCTTGGTGACCTCACGCTCGAGCGCCTCGCGCTCCGGCGCCACCTCCGCCAGGTCGTGCTCAAGCGCCTCAATGCGAGCCTTCCGCGTCTGATCCTTCTGCTCGAGTTCTGCCGCCCGAGCCGCGAGCGGAGCCAGCCGAGAGGTTGCGCTCGCGGCCTCGCTCTGGGCCGTCTCGGCCCGGGCCGAGGCGGCCTGCTCCTGAGCCTCCGCATTCTGCGCGCGCGCCTCGAGCGTCTCTGTCTGCTGTTCGGCGGCTTGCGCTCGCAACTGAGCAGCCTCGAGCTCGCGCTCGGCCGTGTCGGCTCGCTGTTCGGCGGTCTCGGCTCGCTGCTGGGCTGGCTCGAGTTCGCGTTCAGCGGTCTCGGCCCGGGCCAGGGCGGCCTGCACCTGAGCTTCGGCATCTTGCGCGCGGGCCTCGAGCGTCTGTGTCTGCTCCTCGGCGGTTTGTGCCCGGGTTTGGGCTGATTCGAGCTCGCGTTCGGCGGTGTCGGCGCGTTGTTCGGCGGTGTCGGCGCGCTGCTCGGCAGTTTCCAGCCGCGTCTGGACCTGCTCCGCGCGGTCCGTCGCGGCACGCTGGTCATCCTCGCGAGCTTGCTCCAGCTCGGCGATTTGCTGGCGCAGCGGGGCCACCTGGTCATCCGCTTGAGCCGGCTCGGGCAGCTCGGCGAAGCCTTCGGATGCGGTCTCGGCCTCGGTCTGCTCCTCGTCGATTCGGGTGTCGCGCATTCTGCCCGTGCCCTCCACGGGAGCCGGGAGCTCTATTCGAACGCCGTCCTCGAACTCGAGCCAGCAGGGTGCGCTGGACCGCACGAGAGCGGTTGGCACGGCGTATGCAGCGTGGAGGAATCGGCTGCGATCTTCCGGTGCGCGAAGGGGGGCAAACCGGTGCGCGCTGGGGGGCGTCCCGACCACCAGGATTGGCCGCGGGCCGGCCGAACTGCGCTTGGAAGCCCTGCCGTTGACGCGCAGCAACGACTGTGAGGCGCCTGTGACCACGTGCTCAAACTGATTGAGCCTTATGGATTTCCAGCCTTCGGTCACAGGGGTGATTGTACGTCCGTCGGGGTTCCCGCGCGATAATCAGAACAGCGGCTCGAGCGTCGCCCGGGCGGCGGCAAGCACGGCGTCGGAAGGTTGGGCTGCGTCGAGAACGCGGATCCGGGCGGGCTCGGCGCGCGCCAGCGCATCGTAGGCCCCCGCAATCCGCGCGAAGAACGTCTCTGGCTCCCGCTCAAGCCGGTCAAGTTGATCCGCGCGCCCGTGGGCGCGCTCGCGACCCATCGCTGGGGTCACGCGGAGTAACAGGGTCAGGTCGGGGGAGAGACCGCCGGTGGCGAATTCGTTGATGCTGGCCACCGATTGCACTCCGAGTTCGCGTCCGGCGCCCTGGTAGGCCAGCGATGAGTCCACGAACCGGTCCAGGAGGACGGTCACGCCGCCGTCCAGCAATGGCTCTAGGGCTTCCTCGACCAGCTGCGCGCGAGCGGCGGCGTAGAGCAGGGCCTCAGCCCGGGCCGAGATCCGCAGACCGGGATCCTTGACCAGATCGCGGATCAGTTCCGCGGCCCGCACACCGCCCGGCTCGCGCAGCAGCTGCGCCTCGACGCCCCGGTCACGCAGCGCGCTGAGCAACGCTGACGCCAGCGTCGTCTTGCCGGCCCCATCGAGGCCCTCGATCGTGATCAGCTTTCCGCGCGCCATCCGGCTCTGGCTTCGACGTTACCGGGGGCTACGATCGCAGCCCATGCTCGCTGCGCTGCACCGTCACCCGCATGCTCGTTCGATTCTCGCCCCGGCGATCGACGAGGGCCGGCCCTCGCACGCGTATCTGTTTCACGGTCCCGGAGGGGCCGGCAAGCGAGAAGCTGCGCGCGCGCTGGCGGCTGAGCTGCTGTCTGAAGGTGCGGAAGATCGCGATAACGCTCGCGCACGGGTCCACACCGGTGCCCACCCGGACTTGACCTGGGTGGTCCCGAGCGGGGCGCACGAGATGCTGGTCTCAGACATTCACGGACCCGTCATCACGGCGGCCAGCAAGACTCCCTTTGAGTCACGGCGCCGCGTGTTCGTGATCGAGCGCGTCGACGAGCTCACCGACGAAGCGGCCAATCGGATGCTCAAGACGCTCGAGGAACCGGCCAGCTTCGTGCACCTGATCCTGCTCACCGACCGACTCGGCGAGGTGCTGCCGACAATCCGCTCCCGGTGCCAGCTCGTCCGCTTCGAGGCTCCGAGTGCCACTCAGCTCGCCGCTGAGCTCGAGGCGCTCGGTATCGGCGGCGAGACGGCTCGGGCCGCCGTGGGCCTGGGTCTCCAGGATGCCGGGCGAGCGCGCGAGCTCGCCGGCGAGGAAGGGCAGGAGTTGCGGGCGGCGGCCGAGCGCTTTGCCCGGGCCGCGCTGGCCGAGCGGATGGCTCGCCAGCGGCCGTGGGAGCAACTCCTGGCTGCGGTGCGGACACGCGGTGACGCCGCCGGCGCTGAACTTGGGGCCCAGGCCGAGGCCGAGGCTGAGCTGACGCCCCGCAAGGAGCGCAAGCGGCTCGAAGGTGAGTGGACGGAACGCGGCCGCCGGGCGCGACGCCGTGCCCAGACCGGGGCGCTCGATCTCGCCCTGCAGCTGGTTTCGTTGTGGTTTGCCGACCTCGCCTGCCTGGCTTGGGGGGCCGAGGATCTGATCCGCAACTGTGACCGCCGCGATGAACTGCGCCAGGACGCCGCGACCGAGGGCGGGGCCGGCCCGGCACGCCTGCGGATCGCCATCGAACTCGTAGAGGACACACGTTTGCGCTTCGCCCTGAACGTCTCGGAGGAGCTGGCGTGCGAGGCCCTCGGCTATCGACTCGAGTCGGCGCTCAATCCGTGAGCTCGGAGTCGCTCGTTTTTTTGCGCAGCCCGGCCCGGGGTGACCGCAACGAATTCACCGGTCTGATGCGCGCCAGCCGGTCCTTCCACAACCCGTGGGCGACCGCGCCGACCGACGACGAGCGGTTCTCGGCTTACCTGGCCGACGCGCGCCGCGCCGACTTCGAAGCCATGCTCCTGTGCCGCAGCGAAGACGGAGCGATCATGGGCTTCTTCAATCTGTCTCAAATCGTCCGCCGTGGCTTTCAGAGTGCCTATCTCGGCTACGCGGTGGGTGAGCCATTCGCCGGGCGGGGCTACATGCGAGGTGGCCTCGAGCTCGTGCTCCGCTACGCCTTCACGACCCTCCGGCTGCATCGGGTCGAGGCCAACATCCAGCCCAGCAACACCCGATCTCTGTCCTTGGCCCAGGGCGCGGGTTTTCGTCGCGAGGGGTTTTCACCGCGCTATCTGAAGATCGGCGGACGCTGGCGTGACCACGAGCGCTGGGCGATCCTGGCCGAGGACTGGCGCGGTCGGACGGGTGCCGGCTAGGACCCCGGCGGCCCGAGCCCGCGCCCGCGAGGCGGAGCTACACTGGCGGCCGCGCCGCCGACGTAGCTCAGCTGGTAGAGCACTTCACTCGTAATGAAGGGGTCCCCGGTTCGATTCCGGGCGTCGGCT
>JBOGYN010000203.1:0-7446 GCA_050696855.1 Solirubrobacteraceae bacterium
CCGGTCAGGTTGACGTCGATCGTGCGCTGCCAGACCGAGAGCTCGAGCCGGTCCGCTCGTGCGTCCTCGCCGATGAGATCGATCGCAGCATTCGCGACCAGCAGATCGAGTCCGCCCCACCGGCTGACCACGGAGTCGATCGCAGCGGCCACCTCGGTCTCGCACGTCACGTCGGCGGGTAGCTCTAGCGCCGCCCCTCCTGCGGCTTCGATCAGGGCGACCGTCTCGACGGCCGCGGCGCCATCGATGTCGATTACCCCCACCGCCGCTCCCTCGCGGGCGAAGCGCAGCGCGGCGGCGCGCCCGATGCCGCTTCCGGCCCCGGTGATCGCGGCGCGCCGGCCCTCGAGCCATCCGGCTCGCGGGCCGGCCGACGCCGTCTCAGAGACCCTCAATGGAGTGGTTCCTCGGCTACGGCGGCACCCGCGTGGACCAACCACGCTCGCTTGCCCAGGCGCAGCATCGTGAACAGCACTCCAAGACCGAGCACGAGCCAACCAATCGTGATCGGCGCAGCCAAGCTGGCCGGATAGGCCGGCGCCGGATTCAATGAGTAGTAGACCACCAGCACAAGCGCGGCGGAGCTGACGATCGGCACGAGGACGTGCTTTAGCACGTTGAAGTCCTGACGGTGATCCCGCCAGTAGAACACGGTCATGCCCACGTTCGCCACGATCAACACCGGTGCGAGCGCGAACGTTGCCATCAGTCCGGTGACGTTGTAGACGTTGTTCTGGCCGACCGCGAACGCCAAGCCGACGCCGAGCACGAGGTTCACGGCCGTCTGGAAGATGATCGCGTTGACCGGCGTCTTGTGCTTGGGGTGAACGACGCTCATCTGCCTCGGCAGGACGCCGGAGCGAGCCATCGCGTAGAAGATCCGCACGGAGGCGTTGGTGACGGCGATCGAAACCGCGAGTGACGAGTTCAGCAGCGCGATCAGCAAGATGATCCACGCGCCGCCCCAGTACTTGTGGCCCAATACGAAGGCCGGCAATTCAGGAGACGCGGCCAGCTTGTCGGCGTGCAGAGTTCCCCAGCCGCTGAGCTGTCCCCACGATGCGAACACCAGGAACGCGCCCAGGATGAGGATTGAGCCGATCACGCCCCGCGGCACGTTGCGGCGCGGATTGCGGCTCTCCTCACCGATTGGCGCCGCGGCATCCCACCCTCCGATCGCGAAGATCGCGAACACGATCGCGAGGAAGAACCCGTGGCCGGTCGGCGAGTTGCCCGGATTGAGCCAGTCGAGGTTGACGCCGCCGGCGCCGGGTGACGCGAACCCGAACAGCGCGAGCGCGAGAACTACAACGATCTCGAACAGCCCGAACACGACTATCAGCCGAACCGACAGGGTTATGCCCCAGTAGGCGGTCAGCGCGACCACGACGATCAGGGCGAGCATGAACCACCACCAGTGGAACGTGACGCCGTACTCGGCCTTGAGCGTGCTCTCCAGGGTGCTACCCATGAAAGCGCCGATCTGCGGAATCACCAGCGGGTAGATCAGCAAGTACATCCAAGCGAACAGGAAGCCGACGCGCGCGCCGAGTGAGCGGCTGAGGAACGTGTACCAGGTACCGGCCGAGGTGATGTGCTTGGCGAACTGCGTGAGCATGAAGCCCAGCATCAGCGCGATCACAAACGCGCCGAGGTACGCCAGCGGGGCAGCGTTTCCGGCGTTGGACACGATGAACGGCAACGTCACCAGGCCGGCGATGGCAGGAGCGATCGTCGTCACGCTCTGCATCAGAACGCCCGTGAGCCCCACCGCACCGCGCTGAAGGTCCGAGTGCTCAACGACTGCGCCGCTGGGATCCCCGGCACCTTGGTTAGCGGGCGTGGCCTGCTCAGAAGTTACCATCACTCTCCCCTCCGGTTGTACGTACGGGCGAACAGTATTCCCTTGGACGAAGGGAGTCAAGCGACGGACTTGCGCCGTGCCTTCGCAGGCCCTACCGTACGCCTGTCCGTACAACTACACCGGCGAGGACGGCGACCAGACGATGGATGCACTTGAGCCGCGAGCGTCCGATCGGGGCCAAGGGGAGAGCTCATGAGCGCGCGCGAAGAAACGATTGCCCTGCTCGAGCGGCTTGGGGTCGCGATCCTCTCCAACGATCCTGCACGAGTTGCGGCGCTCTATACCGACGATTGTGTTATCGCTGACTCGGCGATGCAGATCCGCGGAAAGTCGGGTCTGCTTGACGCTCTGCGTTACTTCCACGGCGCCTTCGAGGTGCTCGAGCTCACGCTCGCAGACCAGGTCATCGATGGCTCGAACGTCGCCGTCCGGGTGCGCTGGCGCGCTCTGCACCGCGGCGAGTACCTCGGGGTGCCCGGGACCGGGCGCATCTTTGACAGCTGGAACGTCGGGCTGCTCACGATTCGGGATGGCCTGATCGCTAAGGACAACTCGATCTGGGACGCCAGCGAACTGCTTAGGCTGAGGGCGCTCGCAGCTGAAGCCGACTGATCTCGTCCAGTGTCTGCACTAGCGCCGCCACGGGCTCGCGGGCGCCGAAGATCCCCCGGCCGCTCACGATCAGATCACACCGCCGCTAATCATCGGCACCCACCGCCGCGAGCTCGTCGGCACGCTCAGAGCGAAACAGGTCGTACGCGTCGGCGGGGCGCATCTCCTCGTGAACCACCTTGCGGATCGCCCGGAGCATCGGCTCGGGGGCATCACTCTGAAAGATGTTGCGGCCCATGTCGACACCGGCGGCCCCCTCCTGTACGGCGCGGTAGGCGATCGTCAGTGCTTCGAGCTCGGGCAACTTCTTTCCGCCCGCCATGACGATCGGCACCGGACACGACGCGGTAACCGTGGAAAAGCCGTCCGGCACGTAATAGGTCTTGACGAACTGTGCGCCCAGCTCCGCGGCGATCCGGCAGGCGAGACGGAGATAGATGGCATCGCGTACGAGCTGCGTTCCAACTGCCGTCACGGCCATGACCGGGATGCCGTACCGCAGCCCGCGGTCCACCAAGCGAGTCATGTTGTGCACCGAGCGCGTCTCGTGCTCACCTCCGACGAACACCTGCACGGCCAGGGCCGACACGTTCATCCGAACCGCATCCTCGAGATCGAGCACGATCTCTTCGTCGGACAGCTCCTTGAGGATTGATGGGCCCCCACTGGCCCGCATCACGATCGTGGGGTCAGGGCTCGGCGGGATGATGCTGCGCAGGATCCCACGCGTGCACATCAACGCGTCCGCCTGGGGAAGCAGGGGGAGAATCGACAGATCGATCCGTTCCAGTCCCGTGGTTGGACCCTGGAAATACCCGTGGTCGACCGCGAGCATCACAGTTCGGGCGCTCACGGGGTCGAAGATCCGTGCGAGGCGGTTCTGCATACCCCAGTCGTAACTCGACGAGCCCTTGAGAAAGAAACGACGGTCCGGTGGCGGCACCGTCTCGTGAAACAGCTTGGGGATGCGTTCGTCGGCTTCAGGCACAGTCGAGCTCCTTGTCGGGGGTGGGACGCGTCACGTGCCGGCTGCGCGCCAAAGCGGGTTGACCAGTCCGTGCTCGACCAACTCGAGCGCGCCGGCGTACGCCGCGGACCACTCGTGGCAGAGAGCGACATATGCACGATGATCGTCGGGGTCCGGGACATGAATCCGCTCGATCTGATCATCCGGTACCGACCACTCACCTGGGGTCGGGCGCAGCCCGACGCCGGCGGCGCCGAGGAGGGCGCAGCCGAGCGCCGCGGACTCCTTGATGACCGGAACGGTGACCTCGAGGCCGGTGACGTCGGCGACGATCTGGGGCCAGAGCGTGCCGTTGGCCGCGCCGCCGGCCATTACGATTCGCTCGAAGTGCCGGTCAGAGATCTGCGCGAGGATCTCGCAGTGGTGTTGCACGACGTAGGCGGCGCCCTCCTCGAGCGCGCGAATGCATTCCTTTCGCCCCGACGTGGCGGGGCGGGTCACGTCGAACTGGAGGAAGCTGGGGCTGGCATGGAGCCAGCGCTTGGCGTCCATCACGTTGGAGAACGTCGCCAGCACACCGCTCACGCCGGGGGGCGCTTGCCGGGCGAGATCCTCCATCAGCGCGTATGCGTCAACACCGGTATCCGCCGCTTCGCGCATCTCTGGCTCACAAAAGGCATCGCGGAACCACCGCATCGATAAGCCGCTGAGGAAGCCGATGCCCTCCACCATCCATCGGTCCGGGAGAGCGTGACAAAGGGTGCGCAGCCGCATGTGCGGGTCAACCAGCGGCACCTCGGTCGTAATCGCCGTCTGCCAAAACGTTCCGCCGATGACGGTGACGGTGTCGGGGGCGCTGCAGCCGAGGCCGAGCAGCGCGAGCTGCGTGTCGGCGCCGCCGAGCACAACCGGTGTGCCGGCATCGAGCCCCGTCTCGCGAGCCGCTGCGGCCGTCACCTCCCCCACGGCGGTCCCGGGCTCGGCGACGGCGGGGAAGCGATCGATTGGCATCCCGCACCGCTCGACGACCCATGGCGACCAATCGCGGGCCGAAAGGTCGAACATGCCGGAGCTCGATCCGGCCGAAGGGTCGGTGACAAATACCGCGCTGAGGCGATAGAGGATCCAGTCGCTGATCATCGTGACGTGGCGCGTGGCCGCGAAAACGTCCGGCTCGTGGGTCGAAAGCCACAGCAGCCGAGCGGCGCTTGTGATCGCGACCCAGTCCCCGGCCACCCCATATATGCGCTCCGCGTCGCCGGAGGCGACGAGCTCGGCCACCTCCGCGCCCGCGCGAGCGTCGACGTTCGGGCACGCCCACACCTCCATGCCGGCCGCGTCATAGAGGACGATGCCTTCGCGCATGCTGGTGGCGCTGACGGCGGCAACGTCTCGAGGGTGGGTGTGAGATTGACTCATCACGCTGCGCACACAGGCGCAGATGAGTCCCCAGTTGCGGTCAATGTCGAAGGTCGCGCCCCCGGGGACGCCTCGCGGGGCCGGGTGACTCCACTCGCGGGAGGCGAGCGCCGTTTGCCGGCCGTCCGGTGTGAACAGCGCGGCCCGACAGCTGCCGGTGCCGGCATCGATCGCTAGCAAACGGGCTGGCATCAGGCCAGGGACGGATCGGCGATGTGACGTAGGGGCTCGCCGGCCGTGAAGCGCCCGATCTCCTCGGCGATCATGGATGCGCCGCGCGCCAGAGTCTCGTGGGTCGCACCGCCGATGTGGGGTGTGATGATCACGTTCTCGAGCTGCGTGAGGGGTCCCGGGCGCCCGCGCAGTCGGCGTGGGCGGAGGACGTCGAGCGCTGCGCCTCCGAGGCGCTCCTCGCGCAGGGCGTTGAGCAGCGCAGCCTCGTCAACGAGCGTTTCCCGGGCGGTATTTATGAACCACGCTCCGGACTTCATTTGGGCGAAGCGCTCGGCGTCAAAGAGGTTCTCGTTCTGCTCCGTGGCGCGGGCGTGTACAGACACGACGTCGCTGGCGCGGAGCAGCTCGGTCAGCGTGTCGACCGGCCTGACCCCGTCCGCCTCGCAGGTCTCAGGTGCGACGAAGGGATCAAACGTGAGCGTGATGATGCCGAGCCCAGTTGCCTGGCGGGCTACCGCGCGGCCAACCAGACCGTAGCCGACCAGTCCGAGGGTGCGTCCGCGAAGTTCGTGCCCGAAGTAAGAGGATCCGTCGAACGTCGAGTCGCCGATCCCACCCCGACCGCGCACATCACGGGCCGCCCGTGGCACGTGGCGGGCGAGCATGATCATGAACCCGAGCGTGAGGTCGGCAACTGACTCGGCGTTCTTGCCCGGTGTCGTGATAACCGGGATTCCACGCTTGGCCGCGGCTCCCATGTCGACGTTGACCGGACCCCCTCGCGCGCAGCAGATGAGCCGCACATATGGCCCCGCTTCCAGCACCTCGTCGGTCACGGGTGCGCCGTGGACGACGAGCACGTCATCGTCCTCGAGCTGGGCGATCACCTGTTCAGGCGTGCCGATGTACTCACGGATCGCTCGTTCGGAACGACTACGAGGGACGAAGGAGCCGGCTTCAACGACATCGGTGTAACGGGCTCGCTCTCCCCAGGGGCGGGCTGCGAAGACACGCGCAAAGGCTTCGGCACGGTAGTACGGGTCCCCGACGACGAGAACCCGCGTCATCGAACCGCTCCGCCGCTTCAGCGCGCGCCCGTTCAGGGATACGTCCACGCCGGCTTCAGGAAGTCGATGGCGTGACCGCTGCCCGACTCGAGCGAGAGCTTCAGCAGCGGCTGCGTGTCCATGTAATAGAACTCGATGTGGTCGCCGATGCGCCCGGTCATGACGACTTCCGCCCCGCGAGCGGCAAAGCTCGCCTTGACGCGCTCAGACTCCTCCTCGGTCTTGAACATGGTTGCCATTGAGTAGATTCCTTCGCCATGCTCCTCAAGGAATTCGTGCCAGACGCTGTCGCCCTCGAGCGGCTGCAGCAACTCGAAGTTCATGCCCGTACTGCCGACGAAGACCTCGGCGCCGAGCAGGGTGTATTCCACGGGCTTGCCGCGCAGGGTGCAGTCGTGCAGCAACGGTGGCTTGTGCTCAAACACATTCCACGGACCCCAGCCGAGCAGCTCGTGGTACTGCTTGATGGTCGTCTCGATGTCACGCACCACTACTGAGACCTGCGTCATCTCGTATTCAACCCCGCCTAGCCCTGGAGCCATGTATCCTCCTAAGATTTGTCCGTACAGGAGGACAATAGTCCGTGAGACCTTGAGCTGTCAAGCACAGTTTGCGGCACTTGTCCGCCTGTCCGTAATTCCGTTAGAATTCGCCCAATGCTTTCTGGTTCGACCGCCCTGCCCAACGCGCGGATTGACCGGACCTCACCGGTCCCGTTTTACTTTCAGCTCGCCCGCCTGTTGCAGGACGAGATCACCACCGGCCGCTGGCAGACCGGCGAGCGGATCGCCTCGGAACCGGCGATCTGTGAGCACTTCGACGTCTCGCGCAGCACGGTTCGCCAAGCGCTGCTGACGCTCGAGAACGAGGGTTTGCTCAGCCGCGAGAAGGGACGTGGCACCTTCGTCGCCGAAGCCAAACCCGGAGCCTGGCTGTTGCAATCCCCTGAGGGGTTTTTCCACGAGGAAGCTGACCGTCGCGGTCGCACCGTTACCTCCACCCTGCTGCGCGCCGAACGCGAGCCGCTCCCCGGCTGGGCCACCCAAGCTCTCGCGCTGCCCGACCACAGCGACGGCGTCACGATCGAGCGCCTGCGCAGCGTCGACGGCGGAGTCGCCCTGTACGTGGTGAACCATCTGCCGGCGTATCTCGCCGATGCCCTGTTGACGCTCGATGAGACGAGCTCGCTGTATGAGTTGCTCGAGCGACGTGAAGGCCTCACCGTGGCGGGCGGGCGCCGACACGTCGAGGCCGTCACGGCCGGCAAGCAACTCGGCAAGCTGCTCGACGTCGACCGCACGGCCGCGCTGGCCTTCATCGAGTCCGTCTCGTTGGATCGCAAC
>JBOGYN010000204.1:0-8473 GCA_050696855.1 Solirubrobacteraceae bacterium
CCGTAGCGGACCGAGCGGGTCGGACCTCCCTTCGGCGCCAGGAACCGGTTGCCCAAAAAGCGCGCGCTGACCTTGAGCCGACCGTGACCGCCGAGCCGTCGCTGGCTCCTGATCGTGACCTTGGACCGGTAGGTGCAGCGCCGCGACAGCTTCACGCGACGGCTGGACACCGTGGTCTTGCCGTGCTTGATTCCGATCCGGACGAAGCCCGAGCAGCGCTTGGCCCCGACCGCCGGCACGAACAGCCGGCCGGAGGTGGTCAGCGCCACCGGGAAGCCCCCGAAGCGGCCCGGCTTCACGTTGACGCTGATCCGCTTGGGCTTGATCCGCCCGGGGAGCGAGGTCGTGAACGTCCGGTCCTGGCCGACAGTCGTTCCGCCGGCGTTGGTGGCCTCGATCCGGTAGTGGTAGACCACCCCGTCCTGCAGGCCGTTGAGCTTCGTGCTCGCCGCGCCCGGCGTGCTCCCCGAGCCGGCGTTGACCGGCAGCGTCTGCGCGCCGTAGCCGCTGGTCAGCCCGTAGTCGAAGCGATACGTGGTCGCCCCGCCGCGTGGGTTGACGGTGCCGTTCAGCGTCGCGCCGTGCAGGCTCAGGCCGGTGGCCGTCCCGGTGGTGACGACCGGCGCCGTCGGGCTGGGCGGAGGCGGAGCCGGGGGCGTGCAGTCGGGCTGGCGCGCGAAGCCCAGCGCCGACTGGCTGTCCTGGGCCGCCACGTACACGAAGCTGCAGGTCGCGGTGACCGAGCCGGCCGCCACGGCGAGGCCGTTGGCGCCGGCCAGTCCGGCGGCCTGCGCACAGGTGGCGCCGTTGCCGTCCCCGCCGTCCTCGGTGATGCAGCCCGACACGCCCGGCAACTGGCTCAAGCCGCTGCTCGCAGGGTCGCGGGCGAACACGTCCAGGGAGCTGGACGGATCAGCCGAGGCCACGTAGACGCTCAGGCCGTCGGGGCTGACCGCCACCCCGCTGGGCTCGAACAACGCCCGGCCGACCGTGCATGTCCCCGGCGACGGGACGCTGTAGCCGTTGCTGCCGTCAGCGGTGATGCAGCCCGACGTGCCGGGCAGCTGGGCGATCGTGCCCGTGGTCCCGTTGCGGGTGAAGGCGTCCACCGCGCCCAGCGAACTCCCGCTCGACGACGACTCGCCCTGGGCGGCGACGTAGACGCTGGCGCCGTCCGGGCTGACGATCACCGAGTGCGCGTCGTGAACCGCGCGCCCGGTCGCGCACACCGTGCCGCTGATGGTCGTGTCATCGGTACCGGTCGCGTCGATGCAGCCCGCCGCGCCGGCCGGCTGGGTCAGGAGGCCGGTGGTCGCGTCCCGGTTGAGGGTCACGACAGCACCATCCCCGTCCGTGCTTCCGCCCTCTGAGGCAGCCACGTAGAGCTGACCGGCGCCGGGGCTCAGCGCCAGCGCCTCGGGCTCGCGCAGCGCGCGGGCCACCGTGCACCCCGGGGACGATGCGGTACCGTTGGGGACGTACTCCAGGCACTGGACCTGGGTGAGCAGCCCCGTGCCCACGTCTCGGGAGAACACCGACACCGCGCCGTTGGAGTTCAAGGCCGTGTTGCCCTCACCGGCCGAGGCATACAGAAACCGTCCATCGGGGCTGATCGTCAGCGCGTCGGCGTCCGCGAGATCGGGAGCGCCGGAGGCGCACGCCGAACTCTCGCCGCTGCCGATGCAGCCCGCCGTGCCCGCGGCCTGGGTCAGCGCACCCGTCGAGGCGTCACGACTGAAAATCGCGATCGCGCCGTCGGAACCAGGATTGGGGCCGGTCACCTGCGAGCCGACCACGTAGACGAACTTGCCGTCGGGGCTGACCACCGCCGCCTTGGCCCCGTCGACGCCGTTGGCGGCCCGGCAGGTCATGCCGTTGGACAGCGTGCCGTCGGCGCCCGTGACCGTGTTGCACCCCGCGGTGCCCGCGAGCTGGCTGAGGCCCCCGCCGGCGGCGTCGCGGGCGAACACCGCGACGCCCGAGTCAGAGGGGGGAAACGAGTTGCTCTGGGAGGCGACGTAGGCGTTACGGCCGTCGGGGCTGAGCGCCACCGAGGTGGCCTCGCCGAGCCCCCGGCCGCCGCCACCGAGCGACGCGAGGCTCACCGGAGCCACCGATCCAAAGGCGGCCTGGCTGGTCGCCGGGACCGCGAGCATCAGCGCGGCGATCGTCGTGGTCAGGAATCCTGATCGAAGACCGCGCCGGCGGTCTGGCCCGCTGAGCTTCATGGTCCCTCCCCGGTTGGTGAGGGTCGAACCTATTTCACCGGCCGGCGGTTTGTCAACCCGGCCCGCGACCGGCCGCCCTGAGACGGCCGCGCGCTCGAGTCAGAGGCTGACGGGGTGGCGGCTCTGAAAGCCGGGGGTGCCGTGCATGAGCGGGCGCCAGCGCGGACCGGTGCCCCGAGCGGGGTGGGGATCGCCCTCGGACGAGGTGTCAAGCCGGATGCCGGCCACCTCGATGAAGGCGTGACCCGGGTTGGTGTACACGGTCACCCACTGGCCAGGGCCCGAAACGTCCCAGGACTCAAAGCCAGAGGAGTCCATCGAAGTCTTCAGCAGCCGGGCAGCGTGCAGCACGTATGAGACCGAACCCGAGCAGTCATAGCCGACGTCCTTCCAGACGCCGTGCCCGCCGCCGTACACGTACGGCTTGGTGCGGATCCGGTTGCCGGCCCAGATGATCTCCTGGACCCGGCGCGGCGCGGAGGCCGGCGCGTAGGCGACGCCCTTGATGACCCTCGCCCGAAGGCCGGGAACGGTTGGGTGGGCCGGGGTTGAGGGACCCGAGGTCGAGGGGCCCGCGGCCGGGGCACCAATGCCCTGGCCGCCGTTGCTGTTCGTCGCTGGGGGAGAACTGCTGGAGCTTGGCGAGCCACCACCGCCGGTTCCCCCGGCGGGCGCGGCTGCTTGGGCGCTCCCCGCGAGCGCGAGCAGCGCGAACACGGGAGCGAGAAAACGTAAGTAGCGCAAAATCTCTCTTTCGTCGGCCGGCGGGGTTAGCTGTCGGGCTGGCGCTAAAAGAGCCTGCGCCTCCCGTGCGACAAGGCACGGGATTAGCCCCATGGGGATTTGGGTCCCCCGCTCCACGGTTGTTTGGGCCGTGGATTAGGCGTGGCGGGCAATATAACGGGCCTCGCGGCCGCGTGTCCGGCGCCTGGCCTCCCGCCGCTCGCTAACGTGGCCGCCGATGCGACCGAGGGCATTAGTGATCGGGCTCGCCGCGGTTCTCGGCCTCGCGGCCTGTGGTGGTACCAAGTTGCTGCACCAGGGCGCCTCGACGGTGACGATCGGCATCCCGTCAAAGACGCGCCAGGCCGCGCAGAAGCTGGGCTTTCCGTCGGTGGCCACCAAGAACACGACCCGGGTAGCCGGCTCCGATCCCGCCGCCGACGCCGCGGGCGTCGCGCTCGCCGTCTATCCGTCGGCCTCTCCCGGCACCCATCCTTTAGCGGTGACGATCGCGCCCAGCTCTGACTGGCAGGCCGCGATCGCCTCGGCCGTCCTGATGGCACCGCCGATCAAGGCGCCGATCCTGTTCTCCAACGCCACCAGCCTGCCCTCCGCGAGCGCCGACGCCCTGACCGCGTTGGCCCCCACCGGATCGGGCACGGCCGGCGGCGCCCAGGTGATCCGAATCGGGACCGTGGCCACCCCTCAGGGCCTACACGCAGCCTCGATCAAGGGCACCGACCCCTACTCGTTGGCCGCCGGAATCGACCGTTTCGTCAGCGCCGCGCAGGGCAAGACGAGCTCCGACGTGATCATCGCCTCCTCAACTTCGCCCGCCTACGCGATGCCGGCGGCCGGCTGGGCGGCTGAGAGCGGGAACCCGGTGCTGTTCGTGAGCGCGACCGGGATCCCGGCCGCGACCCGGCAGGCGCTCCTGGCCCACCAGAGCCCCCACATCTACGTCCTCGGACCGCCCAGTGTGGTCTCCCCCGCCGTGTTCAAGCAGTTGCGCAAGTACGGCGCGGTCAAACGGGTCGGGGCCGAGACTCCAGCCGCTAACTCGGTCGCGTTCGCCGAGTACCGGGACCCGCCCTGCCCCTACGGCCAGCCGTGCGCCCACGTGCCCGGGAGCTTCGGATGGGCAATCCGCAGTCCCGGGCACGGATACGTGCTGCTCAACGCCCAGCAGCCGCTGACCGCCGCCGCGGCCGCCCCACTCTCGGGCTCGGGCGATTTCGGCCCCCAGCTCGTGCTCGACAATGCCACTACGCTCCCTCGCGCGGTGCTCGATTTCTTTCTCAACTACGCCACGCCCGGCTACACCCAGGAAGGGCCAACAGCCGCGGTCTACAACCACGGTTGGGTGATCGGCGATCAAAGTCAGATCTCGGTTGGCGTTCAGGCCCAGGTCGACAACCTCCTCGAAGCCGTGCCCCAGAACTCGAAATGAGCCAGGCCGAACATCCCGACCGCACGGCCGCCGAGCACACGGTGACGATCGAGGACGTGCGCCAGCTGATGGGCGCCTCCACTCCCCACTTCGCGCTCCAGCTCCGGGAGCGGATCCGGGCCCTAATCCGCGGACTGCCCGAGGACCACCCCGCCCGTCAAGAGGGCGAGCGGGAGATCAAGCGCCTGGATCGGATTGCCTTCGTGGGCGAGGTTCGCGGCCACACAGCCGAACCGGGCATGAAACCGCTGCCCAGCCTCGGTCACGACCGGCGCCCGGCCGGCTGACCGGCCCGAGGCCCGCGACCTGGCCGGGGAGCACTAGTATCGACGTGCGGCGGCGGGAGCCTGCCCGATCCGAGCCGCCCAATCTGCCCGGCCAGAGCGGGACAACCGCTTCGGGTGGCGAATCCTGAGCAACGTTCGGCCTCCGTTTACGTATACGTCAGAGACCATGAGCGATGAGCGCTACATATCGGTGATCGGCCTCGGGCGGGTCGGGCTGCCACTCGCCCTGTGCTTTGCGGACCGCGGCGTGCGCGTGCTCGGCGTCGACCACGACCCGGCGATCCTGGAGTCCCTGCGGTCGGGTCAGATGCCGTTCAACGAGGCCGGCACCCAGGCGCTGCTCGATCGAGTCCGGTCCAGCGGCCGGCTCGAGCTCACCGATCGCGCCGCCGACGCCGCCCAGGCCGACGACATCGTGATCACGATCGGGACGCCGTCCTTCTCGCATGTGGAGAGCGACCTGCGCCAGGTGCGAGCCGCCGTCGACGATGTGCTGCCCCTGCTGCGTCCAGGACACTCGCTGATCCTGCGCTCGACGATCGCCCCCGGGACGACCGATTACGTGGCCGGCTACCTCGAGAAGCGACGCAGCCTGCGGGTCGGCGAGGACGTGTTCGTCTCCCACGCCCCGGAGCGGATCGCCGCCGGGCGTTTCCTGGAGGAGATCTCGACCCTCCCCTGCATCATCGGCGGGGTCTGCGAGACGTCCACCGAGCGCGCAGCCAGCCTGTTCGGCGTGTTCGGAGCGCCGATCGTGCGCACCACGCCGGTCCAGGCCGAGCTGGCCAAGATCTGGACCAACATCCTGCGCTACGCGACCTTCGCGCTGCCCAATCTGCTGATGATGGACTGCGAAAGCTACGGCGCCAACGTGTTCGAGGTCATTGACCTGATCAACCGCGATTACCCGCGCGGTGGGATCGCGATGCCCGGGCTGACCGCCGGCACCTGTCTGCGCAAGGACTTCGCCTTTTCGGAGGAGCGCTCGCACGCACCCGGGATGCTGCTCGCCGTCTCCCGCGTAAATGAAGGGGTGCCGCTGTTCCTGGTCGAGGGGATCAAGCGCCGGATCGGGAGCCTGAGCTCGCGCAAGGTGGCGGTCCTGGGGCTGACCTTCAAGCGCGATACCGACGACGAGCGCGATTCGCTCTCGCCCAAGCTGATCCGCCTGCTCGAGCGCGAGCTCGCCGACGTCGCCGTATGCGACCCGCACGCCGCCACCCCGACCCAGCCGCTCGCAGACGCCGTGCGCGAGGCCGACGTGGTCATCGTGGCCACCAACCACTCCGCCTTCGAGGGGCCCGAGACCCTCAAGCAGGTGCTCGCCCTGGCCTCCGACGAGTGCCTGCTGGTCGACCCCTGGAACAGCCTCGACACGGCCCAGGTGTTCCTCTACGCGGCCGAGGCGCCGGTCCTGTTGACCTCCCCGGCCGCGGTCGACGCCGCCCCGGACGCCGCCCACTGATGGCGCGCGTGCTCGTGACGGGCGGCGCCGGCACGATCGGCGCCGCGGTTGTCCGGCGGCTGCTGCGCGATCCCGACTGGGAAGTACGAAGATCTGACCACCGTGAGCCCCCGGAGTGGATGCTCGAGGGCTGCGAGCGGCATCGCGGGGACCTGCGCGAGCTGGACGTGGCCCGGAGCGCGCTCGAGGGTTGTTCGCACGTGATCCATCTAGCCGCGATCGTCGGCGGCATCGCCAACTTTCACAAGCTCCCCTTCACGCTCACCGAGGTCAACAACGCGCTGACCGGCGCGATCGTCCACGCCGCGGTCGAGCAGGACGTGACCCGCCTGGTCTATGTCTCCTCGTCGATGGTGTTTGAGCGCGCGACCGAGTACCCGACCACCGAAGCCCATCTCGAGACGTGTCCCACCCCCCGTTCCGCTTATGGCTTCTCCAAACTGGCCGGCGAGGTCTACACGCGGGCCGCCCACGACCAGCACGGCCTGCGCTACACGATCTGCCGCCCCTTCAACGCCTACGGGCCCGGCGAGCGGCCCGACCCCGAGGAGCCCGGGATCGCCCATGCGGTTCCCGACCTGATCGCCAAGGTGCTCTCCGGTCAGCGCCCGCTGCAGATCTTCGGCAGCGGTGAGCAGACCCGCACCCTCACCCACGTCGACGACATCGCCGACGGGGTCGTGACCGCGATGGCGTCGCCGGCGGGTGAGAACGAGGACTTCAACATCTCGGCGGAGCGCGAGCTGACCGTGGCCGAGATCGCCGCCCTGATCTGGGAGGTGTGCGGCGAGGATCCGGCCGCTCTGAGCCTGACCCATCTGCCGAGCTTCGAAGTCGACGTGCAGCGCCGCTGGCCCTCGGTCGAGAAGGCGCGCGAGCTGCTGGGCTGGGAGGCGCAGGTGGATCTGCGCGACGGGCTTGCCGCCACTGTGGCCTGGCTGCGAGACCAAGCCGTGTCCGGGCCGGGGCCAAATCTCGACAGGGAGGCAGGATGAGCACGCGACGAGCGCTGATCACGGGGATCACCGGACAGGACGGGTCGTATCTGGCCGAGCTGCTCCTCGAGGAGGGCTACGAGGTGCACGGGATGGTCCGGCGCTCCTCGACCGAGAAGTTCGACCGCATCGAGCACATCCGCAACAAGATCACGCTGCATCAGGGCGATCTGCTCGACCAGCGCTCCCTGGTCGATGCGCTGCGGGACTCCCGCCCGGACGAGATCTACAACCTGGCCGCGATGTCGTACGTCGCCACCTCCTGGATCCAGCCCACCCTGACGGCCGAGTTCTCGGGCATCGGGGTCACGCGACTGCTGGAGGCGATGCGGGAGACGTGTCCCGAGGCACGCTTCTACCAGGCCTCTTCGTCAGAAATGTTCGGCAAGGTCCGTGAGGTCCCCCAGACCGAGCTGACCCCGTTCTATCCCCGCTCGCCCTACGGCGTGGCCAAGGCCTACGGCCACTTCATCACCGTCAACTACCGCGAGTCCTACGGGCTGAGCGCGACCAGCGGGATACTTTTCAACCACGAATCGCCTCGCCGCGGGCTCGAGTTTGTGACCCGCAAGATCACGTGGCACGCCGCCGCGATCAAGCTCGGGATCGTTTCCGAGCTGGGCCTCGGCAACCTCGAGGCCGAGCGAGACTGGGGCTTCGCCGGGGATTACGTGCGCGCCATGTGGATGATGCTCCAGCGGGACGAGCCCTCGGACTACGTGGTCGCGACGGGGGTCGCGCACTCGGTGCGCCATTGCGTCGAGGTCGCGTTCGCGCATGCCGGGATCGCGATCGCCGACCACGTCAAGGCCGATGAGTCGATGCTGCGCCCGGCCGAGGTGGAGCACCTGATCGGCGATCCGGGCAAGGCCCGCCGCGAGCTCGGCTGGGAGCCGCAGGTGACCTTCGAGCAGCTGATCGAAATGATGGTGGACTCCGACTACGCGCAGCTCAAGCACCAGACGAGGTGAGCGAGCGCATTCACGCCACGGCGGCCGCCGGCTTCGATCGGGCGGCCGGCGACTACGAGCGGGGACGGCCTGGCTACCCGCCGGCGGCCGTGTCTCATCTGGCGCAGGCGGTCGGCATCGGGCCCGGAGCGCGGGTGCTCGATCTCGCCGCCGGGACCGGCAAGCTGACCCGGGCGCTGGCTGACTCGGGCGCCGAGCTGACCGCGGTGGAGCCGGTGGCGGGGATGCGTGAGCAGTTTGAGCGCTCGACCCGCGGGGTGCGCGTGCTCGAGGGCACCGCCGAGCAGATCCCGCTCGCCGACGCCGAGCTTGACGCCGTCGTCGTCGCCCAGGCCTTTCACTGGTTTGACGCCC
>JBOGYN010000205.1:0-3095 GCA_050696855.1 Solirubrobacteraceae bacterium
GTCGCGAACAGCGGCGACAGCACCGTCACCCGGATCAACCCGCGCACGGACAGGGTGGTATCGAGGACAATCGTCGGAGGCAGCCCGCAGGCGCTGACGGTCGCGGCCGGCCGGGTCTGGGTCACGGTCGACGCTCGGTCGATCGCGCCGAGGCCTGCCGGGTCGGGTGGCGGGACGCTGCAGATGGCGTCCTTCAGCGACGTCAGCTCCATGGACCCGGCGCTCTCCGACGGCGGGGTCTCGTGGCGACTCTTATACGCGACGTGCGCCAAACTCGTGAACTACCCGGACGAGACCGGTCTCGCCGGGTCGCAGCTCAAGCCGGAGGTCGCCCAGGCGATGCCGACACGCTCCCCCGACGGAAGGACGTACACGTTCACGATCCGCCGCGGCTTTCGCTTCTCACCCCCGTCGGGTCAGCCGGTGACAGCGCAGACGTTCAAGGACTCGATCGAGCGCACCCTGAGTCCGGCAATGCACAGCTACTTCGCGGCCAACGGTTACCTGGCGGATGTCGTCGGCGCCGGCCGGTACATGGCCGGGGAAGCCAGCCACATCACCGGCATCGTCGCCCGTGGTGACAACCTCACGATCCGGCTTACCTCCCCGGCGGGTGATTTCCTCTCCCAGATCGCGCTGCCTGGCTTCTGTGCGGTCCCCAGTGACACCCCGACCAAGCCAAACCTGCGGCGGGTCCCGTCGGCGGGTCCCTACTACGTGACCTCCTACACGCCCGGCCAGGGCATTGTGCTGGCGCGAAATCCGAACTACCACGGCGACCGCCCGCGCCGTTTCGCCCGTATCGAGTTCATGGTGAGGGTCCCCGCCGCGCGTGCCGTTCACCAAATCGAGTCCGGCACCGCCGACTACACACAACTCGGCGAGGATTTCTACAGCTTCACACCGGTGCTCGCCGACCTCGTGGCACAGCTGGCCAGCCAGTATGGTGCCGGCAGCGCCGCGGCCGCGCGCAGCGCGCAGCAATATTTCGTAAACCCGGTGCCCGAGCTCCACTACCTCGCGCTGAACACGCACCGCCCGCTGTTCAGCGACGTCAGGCTCCGGCAAGCGGTGAATTACGCGATCGATCGGCGCACGCTGGCTGAGCGCGGGTTCGCGAGCCAGGCGCTCCCAGGGCCGACGGCGGACCACTATGTGCCGCCCGGAATGCCGGGCTACCGCGCCGCCCACGTCTACCCGCCGCGGCCGGATCCAGCCAGAGCCAGACGGCTGGTCCAGTCCGCCCACGCGCGCGGTCGCACCGCGGTGCTCTACGCGGGTCAAATACCGCCCCAGCCCGAGCTAGCCCAGATCGTCAAGAACAACCTCGGCGCGATCGGCATCCAAGTCCAGATCAAGACCTTCCCCGTCACGAACCTGTACAAGCATCTGACAACACTCGATGAGCCATTCGACCTCGCAATCGCCGGCTGGCTGGCGGACTACCCCGACCCCAGCCAGATGCTGAACCTGGTGCTCGACGGCAGTAGCGGTCTCCCGTCGTTCAACGATCCCGCCTACCGGCGCCGGCTCGCCGCCGCCGCACGCCTCGCCGGCCCGCAGCGCTACCTGACCTACGGCGCCCTGGACCTCGACCTCGCCCGCAACGCGGCACCACTGGCAGCGTTCGGCAACCCCTCCAGCAATGACTTCTTCTCCGCACGGATCGGCTGTCAAACCTACGGGGTCTACGGCATGGACCTCGCCGCGCTCTGCATCAGGCGCCCCCACCCCCGATGATCAAAGCCTCAGCCCGACGGCTAACGCCGCTAACGGCGGCCAGCGGCGCGGGGGCGACACTCGACGCCTGACACCGGTCAACATGGGCGCTTGGCTCGTTCTCCGGCGATGCGGCAGCCGATGCCCGAGCGATCGCCAAAGGGGTCCTCGCCCCGTCATCCGTACCGGACCTCCTCCTCGCCTCAGCGCACTCGGCGTCGCCAACGGATCGCTCCGACCGGTGCAAGCTGGCTAACCAAAAGTCGGGAAGCTGCAAGCACCAAAGCGGTCACGACGACCTCGACGTCAGCACTGCCGCTCCAGGCGTGGAGCAGCAACGCGGGTGACCACTTGGCAAGCTGATCGGCCAGCCCTGCATCCGTGGTCGCACGGGCATCCTCGAGCTGGCGCCGACAGTCTCGGAATGCGCGGACTACGGGACTCGTTCGGCCCGATCGCGTGCCGGCGCCTGAGCACCAGTCGCGCTCGTGGCGAGGAGCAGGGAAGGTGCCGATCCCGACTCGGTTCCCGCTTTCAGGCGATGCCGCAACCCATGGCTATCGACCATCTGTGCATTGCGTAAGGGACCTGTGGGCGCGCAGTCCGCGTGTGCTGCTGGTCAGCATGGGGGCAGCTGGGACTCGGACTGGGTTGACGATGAGCATTCGTCTGTTCGGGTTTGCCCGGAGGTAGTTGTTATCTGCACGGATGTTGGGTTGGCCAGAGTCGGTGAAAACGATGGCCCGCAGTGGCCCCGGCGTGATGGCTTGAAGTGGCCCCGCCTGGCGTCGGGTTGTTGTTGTTGTTGATGTTGCCGGATCGCGCTGGGAAAGGCTTTCGCGGTTGTCGTCGCGAAGCCGTGAGCGCGTAGCGCGAGGGGCTTTGTGGCGATAGCCGCGGGCGCGGTCTGGCGGGGGGTCATGCCTGTTTGCGTGCTTTGCGTTCGAGGCCGTGGCGGAAGCGCCAGCTCTCGTTGCCGGTGTCGATGATGTGCGCTCGGTGCGTGAGTCGGTCGACGACCGCTTTGGCGAGGCGCGCGTCGGGGAACACCTTCGTCCACTCCCCGAACGGGAGGTTGGTGGTGATGATCAGGCTGCCGCGCTCGTGGCGTTCGGAGAGGACCTGGAACACGAGCTCGGCGGCGCCGTCGGGCAGGGCCAGGTAGCCCAGTTCATCGCAGACCAGCAGCTCGATCCGGGCGTAGCGCGCGACGACGCGTGCGAGCTCGCGACTGCCCTGGGCTTCTTGGAGTTCGTTCGCGAGGCCTGCGAGTGTTGTGAACCGGACGCGGCGTCCCTGGTGGCACGCGCAGACCGCAAGCGCGGTCGCGAGCATCGTCTTGCCAGTTCCGGAGTCGCCGATGAAGATCACTGACT
>JBOGYN010000206.1:0-5439 GCA_050696855.1 Solirubrobacteraceae bacterium
CGTTGTTGTCGGCGACCGCGCTGTACTCGTCGGGACCGGTGACGCCGTCGATCCGGAAGTGGCCGGCGGGATCGTGGTGACCGAGCGAACGCCACAGACGGGCAGTTTCCACCAGCAGCTCCAGCGCGGTCTCTCGTTCGAACTCCTCGTCGCCCGTGGCCGACAGGTAGCGCAGTGCCGCGTCGGCGATGTCGGCGTTGATGTGAAACGCCGCCGTGCCGGCCGGCCAGTAGCTGGAGCACTCCTGCCCCCGGATCGTCCGCCACGGGAAGGCGGCTCCGGCCAGGCCGAGCGTGCGGGCGCGCTCGCGGGCCAGGCCGAGCGTCTGCTGGCGCCAGCGCAGGGCGTCGGCCGCCGCCCGAGGCGCCGTGTAGGTGAGGACGGGCAGTACGAACATCTCGGTGTCCCAGAACGTGTGGCCGTCGTAACCGGGGCCGGTCAGGCCCTTGGCGGCGATCGCCCGCTGCTCGCCGCGAGCCCCGGCCTGCAGAGTGTGAAAGAGCCCGAAGCGGACGGCCTGCTGGAGCTCGGCGTCGCCCTCGAGCTCGACGTCGGCGTGGGCCCAGAAGTCGTCGAGGTAGGCACGTTGAGCGGCCAGCAGCCCGTCCCAGCCGGTGTGGATCGCGCCCGCCCGCGCCGCCGCCACCTGGTCGCGCAATGCGGGCACGCTGCGCTGGGCCGACCAGCCGTAGCTCAGCAGCTTGACCAGTCGCAGCGGCCGGCCGGGCTCGAGGTCGGCCGTGACCGCAAACCGGGCCACGTCCTCGTAGGCCTCGATCGACGTGTCCAGCCCATCCGGGCCGTCGACAATGTTCTCCATCGCCGCCGCCATCCGCAGGCCCGAGGTCTTGGTGCGATGGACGAGCACCGCGCCTCCCTCGTGGTGACCGAACATCTCGGACTGCAGCGGGGCCGCCAGCGCCGCCGCGGCCCGCGGATCGTCGCTGGCAGCCGGCGAGGCCTCATTGGCGACCAGGACGGACTGGATCACGACCGGGAAGGCGTCGTCGATCGCCTCGACCACGTACTCGATGGCCGCGACCGCGCGGTGCGTGAACGAGACCAGGCGGGTGGAGGTCACCTTGATCCGCCGCCCCGTGGGGGAGACCCACTGTACCTCGCGCCGCAGCGTGCCGGCGCGCAGGTCGAGGACGCGCGCGTGGGCGATCAAGGTGCCATAACGCAAGTCGAAGGGCTCGTCCTCGACCAGCAGGCGGATGATCTTGCCGTTGGTGACGTTGACCACCGTCTGGCCGTCCTCGGGATAACCGAACCCGGCCTCGGCGTAGGGGAGCGGACGGACCTCATAGAAGCCGCCCAGATAGGTGCCGGGCAGCCCATACGGCTCGCCCTCGTCAAGGTTGCCGCGCAGCCCGATATGGCCATTGGCGAGCGCGAATACCGACTCGGTCTCGGCCAGGGTGTCGAGGTGCAGCTCGGTCTCGCGGATCGCCCACGGCTCGACCGGGAAGGCCGGGCGCTGGATCACGAGCGGGGCAGAAGCTCGTCGAGGTCCTCTACGACCACGCTCGCTCCGTGCTCGCGCAGCGCCTGGGCCTGACCGACGCGGTTCACGCCGACCACGTAGCCGAAGTTACCCGCGCGCCCGGCCTGGACTCCGGCCAACGCGTCCTCGAACACGGCCGACTGCGCGGCTGTCACGCCGAGCGCTTTGGCTCCGGCCAGGAACGTGTCCGGATGCGGCTTGCCCTTGAGGTGCTGCTCATCGGCGACCTGGCCGTCGATGCGCGCCTCGAACAGATCCTCGATCCCGGCCGCGATCAGCACGTCGCGGCAGTTCGCGCTCGAGGAGACGACCGCGCGGCGCAGGCCCGCCTCACGCGCCGCCTTGACAAAGCGGACCGAGCCGTCGTAGGCGTCAACGCCGTTGCGCTTGATGAGCTCGAGGACGAGCTCGTTCTTGCGGTTGCCGATCCCGCACACCGTGTCCTGATGCGGCGAGTCGTCGGCGCTGCCTTCGGGCAGCTCGATGTGCCGGGAGGCGAGAAAGTTACGCACGCCGTCGTAGCGGGGCAGTCCGTCCACGTACTCGTCGTAGTCCTTGACCTTGTCAAAGGGCTCGAACTTCTCACCCTGCGTCTCGGCGCGCTGCTTGAGGTAGGCATCGAAGGTCTGCGTCCAAGCTTCGTCGTGGACCTTGGCGGTCTGGGTGAGTACGCCGTCGAGATCAAACAGACAGGCCGTGATGCTGTCCGGGAGGCCGAGCACGGTGTAACCGTAGCGGCCGCTGGGGCCGGCGCGCGCCCCGGCGAAGCTCAGCTGGCGGCCACCACGGCAGCGCCCAGCAGGCAGACGATGTGAAAGCTCTGGTCGACCATCAGCCGCAGCCCGGGGGTGGCCCGAGGCGCGTGCTTGACGCTCGTCATCCAGTAGGCCACCAGGCGGCCGTCGTCAACCGCCACGTGGGGCACCGCAATCAGGGCTGCGACGCCGATCGCGCCGAGCACCGACCGGTCGTTGGCCATCCAGATCAGCGGCGGAATGAAGGCCAGCGTGTAGGTGGCGGCGTGGCTGCCCAGGGCCCGGCGGCCCTCGGCGGTGACGAGCCCCTGGACCTTGGTCAGGGCCTGCCACTCGGTCTGGAGCAGGAAGTCGCCGGTGAGATGACAGACCAGGAAAGCCGCCAGCACGGCCGGCCAGGTCATCGAGCGGCCGCGCCCAGCGGACTTAACGCGGCGTCGGTTCGCTCAATCCACGGCAATGCTCGCAACTGGCTGAACAGGCCGTGGGCTTCGTGCAGCAGCGGCTCGGCCTCGCCGCTGCGGCCGAGCTCGACCAGGAGCGAGCTGTAGTGGACCAGGCAGCGGGCGAGCGGGAACGGGACGGTGATGCGATGGAGACCATCCAGCGCGAATCTGAACTCCTGTTCTGCGGCCTTGAGGTCTCCAGCTTGGGCGTACAGCAACGCTCGGCCACACGCGAGCTGAGGATCGACCAGCGCCGAACCGCGGTGCTCTTTTCCGTTCACGATCCGCTCGACGAGATCGCGACGCCCCAGGCTGAGCAGGGCTTCGAGAACGTCCCCCAGGAAAACCGAGCACGAGGCGGTGTCGGCCTGGACGAGCGGCATGATGGCCTCGAGCCGGGGCACGGCCGCGTCGGCCTGGCCGGCTGCGTGAAGCGCGAGCCCCAGTCCGGCGTCCTGCGTGGCCGCGAGCTCGTGCCACTCCGAGCGCTGCATTGGTCTCGCGATCAGTGCCTCCAGCTCGCTGCCGTCCCCGCGCGCGCCGAAAATGACGGCGCTCATCATCGTCGCTGTCTCGGAGCCTTCGTCGTCTCCCCCCGCGCGCAGCGCGACCGCGTCGGCCAGCGCTTCGTCCCACTTGCCGGTGATGATTCGGATCTCGGCCCGCTGGGAGAGGAGATGCCGTTCCCAGACCCGGTTGCCGCGTTGGCGAGCCAGAGCGAGGCCACTCTCGATCAGCTGCGAGCTCTCCTCGCCGCGTCCCGACACGACCCGCAGGTCGGCCAGGTTGTAATAAGCGCGGAGGGTGGGGGTGGTCAGGTCTGCGTCGAGCGCGACCTGGAGCCCCAGCGCCATCATCGCCCCGGCTTCGGCCAGGCGATCGCGGAAGTACAGCGCGATCCCCTTGGTCATGGCGGCGTCGGCGACCACGGCGTCGAAACGGCGCGGATCGGCGATCGAGAGCGCGAGATCAGAGTCGTGGTAGGCACGCTCGAAGTCGCTGCGCAGAAACGCGATCTGGGCGCGGAGGGCGGCGATCTCAGACGCCAGCCGGGGATCATCCTCGGGGTTTCCCGCCTGCGCCAGCAGCTCGCTGGCCTGCTCGAGCCGGTTGACGTCGATCAGGGCTCCGGCCAGGCGCGTGCGGGTGGCCGCAGCCTCCAGCAAGGCTCCGTTCTCGTCCAGTTCTGCGATCGCGCTGGCCAGGAGCGTTTCGGCGGTGGCGTGATCACCGGTGGCGGCGGCGGCCGAGCCGGCTTGCGCGAGGAGCTGGGAACGCTCGACGTGATCGTCGGTGAGCTCGGCGGCGCGCTCGAAATGGACGCGCGCCTCAGAGCCCAGCGCAAGGGACACGGCCCGGTGTCCGGCGGCGGTCAGGGTGTCGCGCGCACTGCCCCGGATCGCATCGGCGTCGGGGGCGTCGGGATCGGCCGCCACCGCATTGAGGTAGTGGCTGGCCAGGACCTCCGCGATCTCCGGGGCGTCGCCCCAGACCGAGCGCAGGTGCTCGGCGGCGGCGAGGTGACGGGCCTTGCGATCGCGACGCGACAGGGTGCCGAGGGCGATCGTGCGCAGCAACGCCTGGAGGAAGTGGTACTGGCCGGGCTCACCTGAGCGCTGGTCGTCGTTGCGGCCTAGAACCTGGTTGGCCACCAACGCGTCGAGCCGGTGGCGCACGTCGGACTCGAGCCGGTCGCTGACGGCCACCAGCGCACTAGGGGTGAACGAGATCCCGAGCACCGAGGCGTCCTGCAGCAGCGCCCGTTCGGCGGGGTCGAGGTTGTCGAGTCGAGCGGCGACCAGCGCCTGCAGTGTCTCGGGCACCTCGAGGTCGTCGATCGCGCCGGCGACCACGTAGCGGCTGCCCTCCTCGGCCAGCAGTCCGCGGTCGAGCAGCATCCGCACAGTCTCGACGGCGTAGAGCGGCATCCCCTCTGCGCGCTCCTGGATCCGGTCAGCGAGGTCAGCGGGCAGGCCCGGGACGAGTCCGTCGAGCAAGGCGCGCATCGCGTCGGGCACGAGCGGCGCCAGCCGCAGCGACGTACCCCAGTCCGGCCGTCGTGCCTCCAGCTCGGGACGACCGAGGGCGAGGATGAAGATGGGATGGTCGGCCGACCATTCGAGCAGGTAGTCGATGAATTCGAGCAGGCCGCTGTCGGCCCACTGGAGGTCCTCGAAGACGAGGATCACCGGAGCCTGGTCGGCCATTCGCTCGAAGAACAGCCGCCAGCCGCTGAACAGATCAGCGGCCTCGCGGGCTGCCCGCTGCTCCATGCCGAGCAGCTGCGCCAGGCGTGGCTCGACCAGCCGCCGCTCGCGCTCGTCGGTCACGAACAGCTCGATCGCGGCCTGCAGCTTGACGCGCGCGGTTTCTTCAGCGTCCTCCTCCTCGGAGATCCCGGCGCGCGCGCGGACCATCTCGGCCAGCGCCCAGTAGGCGACCCCGTCGCCATAGGACAGACAGCGGCCCTGATGCCACCAGCGCACCGCCTCGATGCCGTCGACGTGCTTGAAGAACTCCCAGAGCAGCCGGGATTTCCCCGCGCCGGCGTCTCCGGTCACCGTCACCAGTCGCGCCGCGCGCGACACCACGGTGTCCTCCGCGACGTCGATCACGGTTTGGAGTTCGCGGTCGCGGCCGACGAACGGGGCCTCCAGCCCGGCTCCGCGCCGCGCGCCGCCCGCCCCGGCGACGACCCGCAGCGCCGTCCACGCCCGAACCGGCCGATCAC
>JBOGYN010000207.1:0-1676 GCA_050696855.1 Solirubrobacteraceae bacterium
GGGGGCCCGATCCAGGCGGGTCAACTGCAGGTGCTCGCTGAGGTAGCCGCGCACCAGCTCCAGGCCCCCGACGGCGTACCGGCCGGTCAGGGTCGAGTGGGCGCCGACAGCGAACTCCCGGGCCTGGTAGCTGCTGGGGTAAGGCGGGGCTGGCCGGTACACCACCCACATTCGCAGCTCAGCCACCACTCCATCGCGCGGCGGGCGGGCGTGGCCAAGGATCACCGGGCCGTCCTCTTCGAGGCGGCCATAGGTGTTCGGGCGGCTGCATCCTCTCGCTGCGAGGTCACGCACCCAGATCAGCCGGGCGCACGACACGGCGTGAGTCCCACTGGTTACCCGGTCGCAGTTGCACGGTGGACCGGTCATAGCCCGATCCCAGCGAGCGCGTTGTCCGTCCACTGGTCCACTATTCGCAGGTAGCGGTGCAGGGCGGCACCGTTGGGGTCCCACCCACCCTGCTGCGCAATGGTCGTCACGTCATGCCCGGCCTGGCGTGCAGCCGTGGCCAGGCCGGATCGCGCCGAGTGCCCGGTCAGGTGCAGCTCGATGCCAGCCCGGCGCCCGGCGCGGGTGATGACTGCGCCCACGGCCTCCCCGGACATGGCGCCCAGGATGTTGCCGTGGCGGTCGATCCGGCGGAACGCCGTGCCTGCGATGATCCTCGACGCTTCTTTCCACCGCTTCCAGGCCCTGACGGGGCAGGTAGCCCCATTCTGCCACGTCAGGACCGCCGGGCGCCGAGGCTTGGTCTTGGAGTAGCGGACGTTCACATACAGACCGCCCTGTTCCGTCTCGATGTCGGACAACAGCAGGTGCGCCACCTCATCACGGCGCCCGGCGATGGCGAACGCGATCAGCACCAGCGCCAGATCCCGGTAGCCGCTGATGGTCGGGGGGGTGGTGGCGGCGATCTGCCGGGCGTGGGGAACGGTCAGTGCAGGGGCCCGGCCGCGGCCGGTGGGCAGGTCGGCTTCGACCAGCCGGCGGTGGTATTCGTCGGTGACCTGCCTGGCCTTTGCCCCGGTGCGCCCAGGGGGTGGGGTTCCGCGTGCTCTCCAGCCGGCGAGGACACCGGTGATGCGCCGGCGGATGGTCTCGGGGGCTGAGGGCTTGCGGGGGGTTCCATCGGTGTAGGTGCCTTCCCCGCGGGCCAGCCACAGCGCATACAGCACCAGGGCATCCTCCGAGACCTCAGTGGGGATCACGGTGCCGCCGGTGTGGGCGCAGAACGATTCCCAGGTGGCCCAATCTGCCTTGAAGGCCAGCTTGGTGTTGTCCCGGCCTACGGAGTCCATCACCACCCCCACAGCCTTGGCTATCGCGGCGCGGCGGTCAGCCTGCTCGGCGAGGCCGTGGGGGTCGAGGAGGTCGAGGAGGTCGCCGGTCATGAGGTCACCGGGGTGCGCGGCCAGCCTTCGCTTTCGGTTAGTGCCATTTTTGCGTGGGCTATATGCGAGCGGGCTTTGCGCAGCGCGGCCGCCTGCTGGGTGGTCGGCTCGGAACCGGCTTGCCAGTCGGACCGGAGCTCGTCTTCGACGTCACCCAGCATCCGGTAGGCGTTGCGGCACATCTCCCTGAAGGTGGGCAGCTGGCCGGCCGTCACTCGGCGAGCTCACCGTCAGGTAGGTCGGGATGGGTCCAGTCAGGTAGGCGAATGTCCGCAGCCTTGGCGC
>JBOGYN010000208.1:0-8762 GCA_050696855.1 Solirubrobacteraceae bacterium
GCCCCGGCCGGTCCAGGTTTTGCACGTTTTGCAGGTCGGGCACACCTGAGGTCGGGCACACCTGAGGTCGGGCACACCTGAGGTCGGGCACACCTGACGTCGGGCACGCCTAGTCGCTCGCGTGCGCGACCCTCCCCCCTCAGGCCCGGCGAGCACCCTGGCTCGCCGGGCGGCGCGAGGGATGGCACTGAGCGCGCGGCGCGCTCCCGGTCAGGAGCGCGGGGCGCGCGCTTGGCGGTTTAGGAGCGCTGCACGCAGCCCGAGGCCGCGTTGCTCCACTCCTGCTGCAGCCAGTAATGGCCGGTGCTGATCGACTCGTTGTACTCAGAGCCGGGAGAACCGCCGGTCGGGGAACCGAAGTTGAAGTTGCACTTGTCCCCTATCTCTTGCCCGGTTAAGTCGTACCAGGCGTTGCCGAGCGGGTCGGTGATCGCCTCGATGTTCTCGTGGCTGGTCACGTTGAGCTCGGAATCGGCGGCGGCGTCGCCGTTGGGATACTGGCCGCTCGTACAGCCCGACACCCCGTCGTAGGGCATGTTCGCGTACAGCGTGGTTGAGCTACCGCTGCCCACCGAGCTGTGGTACGCGCAGTACACCGTGCCCGAGCACTGCGAGCCGGAGCTGTCAAAGCAGGTCGTGACACCGGACGGGAAGTACACGAAGTACAGGCTGCCGGTGCCGCGGGGCAGACCGTGCGAGCTGATCACGGTGTTGAGCTCGGTCTGGAGCTGGGCGTCGGTGATGCACGGGCCACTGCCCGAGCTGCAGCCGCTGGCCGGATACGGGTTGGTGTCGACGATCCGACCCCCGAACGAGGCTCCATACGTGAAGGGGCCCGAGCCGTCGGGATACTGTCTCGCCACCGAGTAGTCGTTGGTGCTGGCACCGTTGGCGCCGGCGACGTTGCCGAAGTAACCGTCGATGATGCTCTTGTAGCTCGAGGGAGTGCTGTAGCCGCTCGGCTCCCAGTAGATGCTGTAGTTGGCGTCGGTGTGCATGACCGGACCGCCGTTGTAGGACATGTTGATGGCCAGCCCGGGGAGGGCGAGCCCGGACCCGTGCAGCTTGGCGCGCAGCGCGCGACCGGCGGCGGTGTGGGCCGTGACGACGCCCCGGAAGTGCCCCGGCGTCTGGGCAGCAGCCGGTGCCGACGCGACCAGCAAAGCTACGACCACGGCCACGCTCCCGACGCAGCTCTTGATCGCGAACGATCTGTTCCGCATGAATGTCTCCTGTCTGATGAGCAACCCCGCGCGAACCTGGAGGACGCCGGAGAGGACACCCGGAGCCTTTCCGCGGCACAGACGCGCCACGCCTCTCTAAGAGGATTCTAATTAACCCTCGGCTTCGAGCGTGCGCGAGCGTGCCTGAGACCGGCGCGGGCGGGCCGGCAGCTTGACGGGAGCGGCCTGCATCGCCCGCAGGCGCACCTCGCGCCAGGACATTCCCACCTTGACGAGGGCCGGAGCCCCCATCAGCAGGGCGGTGCTCACCTCGACCGCCTGCAGGATCACGCCGTAAGCGACGCCGGTACCGAGCCCGACATGCCACCCGGTGTGCAGGACCGCCGCGCAGGCGGCCTGAAAGACGCCCAGGTTGGCCGGCGTGGCCGGGAGCACGGCCGTGATGTTGACCGCGAACAGGACCGCCGCGGCCGCCGCGACGCCGGCCTGGTGGTCAAGGCCGAGCGCGACGAGCAGGAAGTAGCAGGACAGCCACTGCAGCCCCCAGGCCGCGAATTGGGCCAGGGCGGCGCCGGCGCCGAGCCGCGGCTGGCGAAACACGGCCAGCCCGGCGCGGACCCGCGTCATCGCCCGTCGCGCCTGGGTGAGCAGGGTGTGGAGACGGCCGAGCCGCGAACCGGGGGCGCCATGACGCAGCACGACCGGCGCCAGGAGCACGATCACGAGCAGCGCCACCGGTGCGATCGCCGCCACCAGCAGGGCGTTCTGATGGCCGCTGAACAGATCCACCGAGGAGAACATCACCGCGCCCAGGACGGTCAACGCGGCGATGTTGAGCAGCGTCTGGGACACGAGCGTGCCCAACACCACGGGCAGGTTCTCGCGCGGACGCCCGGTCCGCAAGGCGACCACGAGCGCGCGCGACGGCTCGCCCAACCGGGCGGGGAGGGTCGAGGACATGAGCACGCCGATGAACGTTCCCTGCATCGCGTCCGAGAGCTTGACCCGGGCGTCGGGCAGAGCTGCCTTGAGGATCGCGTGCCACGAGAAGGCACGCATCACCATCGCCGCGCACATCAACCCCAGCCCGATCAGAACATAACTGGGACTCGAGCTGAGCAGGGCGTTGACGATGTTGTTGAGGCCGATCGTGCTCAGGGCCCGGATGGCGAGCACGATCCCGGCCAGCGACACGGCGACCAGGGCGGCCCGGCGGGCAAAGCTGGCCAGCGCACTGCTGCGGCCCCCGAACCGAGGTTGGAGGCTGGGCAGCCGCCGGGCGCGGACGTGGGGCTTGCCGTCGGCGGCGCGGACGCCGACACGGATCGCGGTGCGACGCCAGCGGCCGGCCGGCTCGGGGGTCGCGATCGCGTCCCGATATGCCTCCATCACCGTCTCGGCCACGGACGGCCAGGCGAATCGCTCGACGTCGCGGGTGGCGGCCCGGGCCATGGCGACTCGCCGCTCGGGCTCCTCATACAGGTCGCGCAGCGCCTCGGCCAGGGCTTGCGGATCGGCGGGCGGCACGAGTACGCCGTCGACGCCGTCGCGGACGACGTCGCGGTAGCCGGCGATGTCGGAGGCGACCACGGGTGTGCCGGCGGCAAACGCCTCGGTCAGCACCATGCCAAAGCTCTCTCCGCGCAGCGAGGGAGCGCACAGTACGTCGGCGCGGGCGAGCTCCTCGCGCTTGCGCTCGTCGTCGACCTTGCCGAGCACCCGGACGCCGCCGTCGTCGAGCAGCATCGGCGCCAGTTCTTCGGGCGTCGGCCCGATCACCGTCAGCTCGGTGGGGATGTGCTCGCGCAGGGCCTCGAAGGCCCGCAGCAGCAGAGGCAGCCCCTTGCGCTCGACCGACTGACCTACGAACACGATCCGCAGTGGCTCCTCGGAGACCGGCCCGGCTGCCGGCCGACTCGCCCCGGGGTCGACGTGCACGCCGTTGGGGATCACCCGGTAGTGGCCGCCGAAGAAGCGCCGCCCCGTCCACGCCGCCGCTTCGGAGACGGCGATCCTGACGTGCAAGCGGTTCAGGACCCGGCGCGCCCCGATCAGGTTGGCGATCCCATTGGGCAGCTTGCTCTCGGAGTACGAGTGGAAGGTGCCGACCAGCGGCAGGCGGGTCCAGTCGGTTGCCACCCAACCGGCCAGCGGCGCGACGGGTTCGTGGATATGGACAACGTCGTAGCCGCCGGTCCGCAGCTCCCGGTGCAGGGTCGCGACGCCGTGGGGGGTGACCGAGAGGTTGGAGACCGCGCCGTTGGCCTTGAACCCGACCGTGCGGCCAAGTGGGACCAGGTAGTCGGGGGGCTCGAGCGACTGCGGGCGAGCACCGCGATGCATGATCGCCGCGAACGTGTCGGGCGGATCGTAGGGCGCCAGGACCCGCACATGGTGGCCGTCGGCGATGAACTGCTCGGCGAGGGCCTCGATGTGCCTCGTAACCCCTCCCGGATACGTCCAAGAGTAGGGCGAAACCAGGGCGATCCTCATCCGATTCATTTTACCCTTTACTCCGGCCCGGGAACAGGGTTTCGGGGTCGCCTATCATCAGCCTTGATGCCCGCTCGGCATTTCGTCAAGTACACCTTCCTCCAGGTCGATCCGGCTTGGCGACGGCTGGATGCCGAGCAGCGGGCCAGTGACAAGCGCGAATTCATCGCTGCGTGCGACGATTTCGCCGACGGCCACCTGCTGCGCTCGTTCTCGCTGGTCGGCACGCGGGGCGATGCCGACGTGCTGCTGCTCAGTCAGGCCGAGAATCTGGACCGGATTCACGAATTTCACGTGGTCCTCGCCCAGAGTGGGTTGATGAAGTGGTGCACGGTCCCCTATTCGCTGCTCGCCATGACCAAGGGATCGGAGTACTCAGACGAATCCCGCCTCGAGGTTCGACCCGGACACGGCAAGTACCTGTTCGTGTACCCGTTCGTCAAGACCCGCGCCTGGTATGCCCTGCCGGCCGACGAGCGCTGGCGGATCATGCAGGAGCACATCAAGGTCGGCCGCGAGTACCCGTCCGTGGACCTCAACACCAGCTATTCGTTCGGCCTCGACGACCAGGAGTTCGTGGTCGCCTTCGAGACCGACAATCCGGGCGACTTCCTCGATCTCGTCCAGCGCTTGCGGACGACCGAGTCCAGCGCCTACACGCTGCGCGACACCCCGACGTTCACCTGCATCGCCTGCTCGGTCGAGCGCGCCCTGGGCGCGCTGGACGGCGCCGCCCTCTCGCTGACGGCTTAGTGCTCCCCGCGGCGGGAAGCGCTTAGTGCCGTCCATCCGCGCCCAGCGCGAATGGCTCGCGACCGCGGTGGCACAGCTGCGCGCCGCCGACCCGGTGCTCAGAGAGCTGATCGATCAGGCGGGGATCGAGGCCCTCGGTGATCCCCGCCGCGGCCGTCCTCGTGACCATTACGGCGCGCTGGTGCGCTCGATCGTCGGCCAGCAGCTTTCGACCAAGGCCGCCGCGGCCATCTACAACCGGCTCACCGAGCGCTTCGGCGGCCGCGCGCCGACACCGGAGGAGGTCCTGGCCGACGATCCCGAGGAGCTGCGGGCCGCCGCCGGCCTCTCGCGAGCCAAGGTCAGCTTCCTGCGCTCACTCGCCGAGCACGCGCTGGACGGCTCGCTCGAGCTGGACAAGCTCAGCCGGCTGTCGGATGAGAAGGTGATCGCCGAGCTGGTCGCGGTCAAGGGCCTGGGTGTCTGGACCGCTCACATGTTCCTGATGTTTCATCTCCAGCGACCAGACGTGCTGGCGGTCGGAGATCTCGGGATCCGCCGGGCGATGATGCTCGCCTACGGCCTCGCCGAACTCCCCATGCCAGCCGAGATGGAGGTGACCGCCGAGCCGTGGCGACCGCACCGGACGCTGGCCTGCCGCTTTCTCTGGGCGTCGCTGGACGCGACCCCGGTTTAGACGGCGGAGACTTCTTCTTCTTCGGCGACGCGGAACGACGAGCCGCAGCCACAGGCGGCGACGACATTGGGGTTCTCGACCTTGAAGCCGGCCCCCTGGAGTCCATCCACGAAGTCGATCACCGAGCCACCCACGTAGGGCAAGCTCGGGGCGTCGACCAGCAGACGGATCCCCTTGTCCTCGAAGATCTCGTCGCCGTCGCGCTTCTCGTCGAAGGCCAGGGCGTACTGGAACCCGGAGCAGCCGCCGCCACGAACGCCGACCCGCAGGCCGGCCGTGTCCGCCACTGTTCCCTGGCTGGCCAGGAACTCCCGCACCTTCTCAGCGCCTCTGTCGGTAAGGGTGATCATGCTTCATTCAGTATAGCGATCGCCCTCGGTACCCTTGAGCGTATGTCTGCCACCCCCGAGGAGCTAAAGGGTCGAATCGAGGCCGCGATCCCCGACTCGATAGCCAGCGTTACCGGCGACGGCCATCATTTCAACGCGGTCGTGACGGCGCCCGCCTTCAGCGGACTGAACCGCCTGGCCCAGCACCGCCTCGTCTACGACGTCTTCGGAACCGAGGTCGGAGACCGAATCCATGCTCTCTCCATCCAAACCCGACTTTCAGAAACGGAGGCCACGCGATGAGCGATGCAGCCACGAATCCGATGCGTGACGCGATCCAGGAGGCGATCACCGAAAACCCGGTGATCCTGTTCATGAAGGGCACACCGGACGCCCCCGCCTGCGGCTTCTCGGCCCGCACGGTCGCGATCCTGCAGACCGTCGGAACCCAGTTCGCAGCGGTCGATATCCTGCCCGATCCACGGATCCGTCAGGAGCTGTCAACGATCTCGAACTGGCCGACGATCCCCCAGCTGTTCGTCGGCGGCGAGCTGGTCGGCGGCTGCGACATCATCACCGAGATGTACGAGTCCGGCGAGCTGCACACGACGCTGGGGCGCGAGCCGGCGGAGGACGGCGCGCAGGTGCCCGACGGCGCGCCCGTGCAGTCGGCGCCCATGGGTATCGAGAACCGCCTCTAGACGGGTGCATCGTTTCGGGGAGGCCCACTAGCTCTGCTGCGTGGCGGCTGAGGTTGAGTCTGCGCGCCGGAACTTGAGGTGCTCGACGATCCGTCGCGAATCACAGATTACCTCGCCGTCGAGCACGAGCGTCGGTACCCGCTGCTGCCCGCTCAGGGCCTGCACCTCCGGACGCCGCGAGCGCTTCTGAGGCACCTTCACCGTCTCGAAGGCGATCTCGTCACCGCGCAACACGCGCGCAACCTTGCCGCACGGGCACAGCCAATCGGTCGGGGTGGTGCAGCGGTAGAGGATCGCCACGCCGGGAACGATAGGGGGCTTAGAGCCCGGTCCGACGCAGCGCGCCGCCCGCGATGCGCAGGGCGAGTGGCTGGCGCGCCCCGCGGGCCGGGAGCGTGGACGCGTCGTGCTCCTGATACCAGGCGACGGTCTCCTCGAGGCAGTCCTCGTGAGGGGACGGCCGCCACCCCAGGTCACGCTTGGCCTTGCGGTTCACAAACGCCCAGTTCAGGGACGCCGCCCGGATCTCGGTCGCGGTCGGCATGGTGTCACCGGCGAAGCGGCCGCCCGCGGCAGCGACGGCCAGCGCGACCGTGAGCGGCAGCTTGATCGCCGGGGGCTCGATCCCCGACAGCCGTCCGAGATCGGCGAACAGGCGATCCAGGGTGAAGTTGCGGTTGCCCAGGATGTAGCGTTCGCCCACCTGCCCGCGCTCCTGCGCCAGCAGGTGACCCCTCGCAACGTCCTGCACGCCGACCACGTTGAGCGTGCCGTTGACGTAAGCCGGAATCTGCCGGTTCAGGAAGCGGCGCACCGGCATCGTGGTGGAGCCGGGCGGGTGGAAGGGTGGGTGGGGACCAGTTCCCGGGCCGAGCACATGGGAGGGATTGACGATCACCAGGGGCAGTCCGCGGGCGACCAAGCGCAGGGCCGCCGTCTCGGCTTCGTGCTGGGCGTCGAGGTAGGCGATCCGGTAGCGCCCCGCCTCCCAGACAGTGGTCTCGTCGGCGCTCTCGCCGGGCGGCGCCGGACCGATCGCGGCCACCGATGAGGTGTAGACGACCCGCTGCACCCCGGCCCGGAGGGCCTCCTCGAGCACGATCCGCGTGCCCTCGACGTTGAGCGAGAAGATGCGCGCCCGGGTCGCGTTGAGCTCGGCCCGGCCGGCGGCATGAAACACGCACTCGATCCCGCGCATCGCCCGGCGGATCGAGCGCCGGTCGAGGATGTCAGCGCGAGTCGTCTTGACGTCCAGCCCGGTCAACCTGTCGAGTGCCGAGCCGTCCCGAACGGTGACGACGACCTCGTCTCCTCGTTGCACCAGAAGCGCGACGATCTGGGAGCCGATGAACCCAGTTGCACCTGTGACCAACGTTCGCGCCACTCGCTCGCGCAGTCTACGGGCCCGCGGCCGCTGGTAGGGTGGCGCCGCTGTGTCTGTCGCGATCGTCTCCGATACCTGTCACTACCTGCCGCACGAGGTCGTCAGCGCCGAGCAGATTCACGAGGTCAGCCTCTACGTCCGCTGGCCCGAAGGGGCGCAACGCGAAGCTGAGATCACCGACTACGCCGCCTACTACCGGCGCTTGGGCTCCGAGCCTGACCTCCCGCGCACGTCGCAGCCGTCGATCGGCGACTTCCTCGCCGTCTACGAGCCGCTGCTCGAGAGCGGGCACGAGGTTGTGTCGATCCACCTGGCCGGGGGTATGTCGGGCACCGTGCGCTCGGCCGAGCAGGCCCGCGACCAGCTCGGCGAGCGCGCCGGCGCAGTCCATGTGTTCGATTCGGCCACCGCGTGCGGCGGCGAGGGGCTGGTGGTGCTCGCGGCCGCAGCGGCCGCCCGGTCAGGAGCCAGCGGGGCCGAGGTGCTCGAGCACGCGCGCCAGGCCCGGGCGGCGCTGAAGATGTGGTTTGCGATCGACACGCTTGATTACCTGCGGCGCGGCGGCCGGATCGCCGGCGCGCAGGCGTGGCTCGGCTCGGCGCTCAAGATCAAGCCGATCCTGACCGTCGAGTCCGAGATCACCCCGATCGAGCGGGTCCGGACCTCGCGGCGCGCCTTCGAGCGGATGGTCGATCTGCTGCGTAGCCGCCATGAGGACGGCGCCGACGCGTACATGGTGCAGCACATCCAGGCCCCCGCCGAGGCCGAGGAACTCGCCGCTCGAGGCACCGAGATCTTCGGCAAGCCGCCCCAGGTGATCTCGGAGATCGGCCCCGTGATCGGGACCCACGTCGGTCCGGGCCTGCTCGGCGCAGGCGGCCTACCGAGCTCGTTTCTGACCTGACCGGCGTCAGCCTCGCGTGTGCCACTCCGGGCCGAGATCCGGCCCTTCCGGCGGGCCGCGCATCGGCCCGGGCACCGCGTATCGGCCCGGGCACCGCGTATCGGGCGGGCACCGCGTATCGGGCGGGCACCGCGAATCGGGGGCACACAGTCCACCCGCGCAAACGGGCCGATTACGACAACCCCCGGCCAATCAGCAGGGGCTCGTCGCCCGGCACCCTACAGGTGGACCCAGTACGACAACCCCCGGCCCATTAACAGGGGCTCGTCGCCGGGGACCCGATAGCCAGGGCGACAACCACCCTTAGCGGCCGAGGAGGTTCTTCTTGCGCTTGCGGC
>JBOGYN010000209.1:0-2140 GCA_050696855.1 Solirubrobacteraceae bacterium
GTTCTGGAACACACCCCCGCTGAGCACCGCCGTGCCGAGCCCGCGGTCGGCCGCGATCGCTGAGACCGCGTCCACGGTCGCGGTCGCCACACCGGCGTGAAAGCGCGCGGCCACCACCTCGGCCCGAGCCCCCTGCTCCAGGTCGGCGGCCAGCGCGCGCAGGGCGGCGCGGGGATCCAGGCGGCCGTCGTCGCGGCGCTGGAGCACGTAGTCCCCGGCGGTTGCACGATCCTCAGGCTCGGCCCGCCAAGCGGCCGCCTCGAGTGCCACCGCCGCCTGGCCCTCGTACGTGACCTCCAGCGCGAGCCCACACAGTGCCCCGACGGCGTCAAACAGCCGTCCCATGCTCGAGGTCAGCGGCGACACGCTCGCCTGGGCACCGATCCGGCTGATCGCCGCCCAGCGCGCCGGCGCGACGCGTCCGGCCAAGGGGGACGGAAGGGGCGGCGGCTCGCTGCCCGGCGCGTCGGCTGCCGAGCCCGGGTCATCGCCGAGCGCCTCGCCCAGCCACGCGCACGCCATCCGCCACGGTTGGCGGATCGCCTGGACGCCGCCGGGCATCCGCACTGGCCATAGCCAGCCGGCGCGGGCAAAGCCGGTCAGATCTCCAGTCAGCAGCTCTCCACCCCAGACGGTTCCGTCGAGGCCGTACCCCGTTCCGTCGTAGATCGCTCCCACGGCCGGCTCGGTCACCCGGTGTTCGGCCAGGCAGGCGGCGAGATGGGCATGGTGGTGCTGGACACCGAGCGTCTGGACGCCCGCGCGCTCCAGTGCGTAGGCAGTCGAGAGGTAGCCCGGGTGCAGATCGTGGACGACGAGTTCCGGGTCGACCGCGAACAGCCGCTCGAAGTGGGCGATCCCCTCGCGGTAGGCCTCCAGGGTGGCGAGATGCTCGAGATCGCCGATGTGGTGAGAGACCCAGGCCCGGGCCGCCTTGGCGACCGTAAAGGTGTTCTTCTGCTCGGCCCCGGCGGCCAGCACCGGCTGCGCGGTCGCGATCGGCAGCGCCACCGCAGCCGGCACGTACCCGCGCGAGCGCCGCAGCGACAGCGGGCGCGCGCCGCGGGACCCGACCAGCACCGTGCGGACCACCGAATCATCAGTGCGAGTCTGAATCGGGCGGTTGTGGATCAGGAAGCCGTCGGCGATACCGGCCAGCCTGGCCAGGGCGTCGTCATCGCGGTAGGCGATCGGCTCGTCAGACACGTTGCCGCTGGTCATCACCAGCGCCCCCCCGAGTCCGTGGGCATCGAAGTCGGCTAACAGCAGATGGTGCAAAGGGGTGTAGGGGAGCATCAATCCCAGTTCGGAGGCGTCCGGCGCCACCGCTGGGGCCACGGGCGCCCCGACCCGGTGGGGGGCGAGGACGATCGGACGGGCGGTCGACTCCAGCAGCGCCGCCGCCGCCGGAGTGAGAGTCACCAGCCCCCGCGCGGCGTCGATGTCGGCCACCATCAGGGCGAACGGCTTGTCCTCACGATGCTTGCGGGCCCGCAGCGCCGCCACCGCGCCCTCGTCGGCGGCTGCGCACACGAGGTGATAGCCGCCCAGGCCCTTGACCGCCAGTACCGTCCCGGCCGCGAGCTCCCGCGCCGCCCAGCCGATGGCATCCAGATCTGCGTCGAGCGAGACCGGCGTGCGATCGCCCGTCAGGGCCTGCACGGCGGGTCCGCACCGGGGGCAGGCGTTGGGCTGAGCGTGAAACCGGCGGTCGAGTGGGTCTTCGTACTCGCGCCGGCACGCCTCGCACATGGCGAAGCCGGCCATCGTGGTCAACGGCCGGTCGTAGGGGACGCCGGAGACGATCGTGAACCGCGGGCCGCAGTTGGTGCAGTTGGTGAACGGGTAGCGGTAGCGCCGATTGGCAGGGTCGGTGAGCTCGCCCAGGCAGTCGGGACAGGTGGCGCTGTCAGCGGCGATCAGCGCGTCGGGCGCCCCGGCCGAGGCGCTGGCCAGGATCTGGAAGTCGCGGTCGCCGCGCGGGGTCATCGCCTCGCGCGTAACGGTCTCGACCGCGGCCTGGGGTGGAGCGTCGTCGCGCAGCCGCGTCAAGAGGCGCTCGACCGCGGCGGTGTCGCCCTCGACCTCGAGCAGGACGCCGTGCTCGTCGTTGCGGACGAACCCCGCCACCGCCTCCTCG
>JBOGYN010000210.1:0-5574 GCA_050696855.1 Solirubrobacteraceae bacterium
GGCCTGGGCGGCGAGCGCGGCCGCGACGGCGAAGTCGCGCATCCCGATCGCCAGTGCCCCGGGAACCGCCACGGCGCCGGGGGCGGTGCGCCGCCGCCACAGCTCGCCGAGCAGCCCCGAGACGAGCAGGAAGACCAGGGCGGCCAGCAGCGCCGGGGCGAGCCCGTGGGCCCCGGCGGTCCCGCTCAGCGCGGCGTAGACGAGCACGGCCACGGTCAGCGCGGTCACCCCCTCGCGCTCGCGGTCGACCGACGCGATGGCGGGGGCGATCGTGCGGATCAGGGTGCCTGCAGCCAGCGGCGCGATCACCACCAGAGCGAACCGGCCGAGCAGGTGTCCGGTCCCGCCGTGACCCGCGTGACCGGCGAGCACCCCGATCGCCACCGGTCCGAGCAGCGCGGCCAGCACGAGCGAACCGGTGACGGCTCCGAGTGCGATCGTGGCGTCGGCTCCGGCCAGGGCGACCAGCCCGACAAACGCCACCTCCGAGCTCGAGAGCCCGACCGCGAGCAGGCCGTCGCGGACGTTGGGATCGAAGGCGCGGCCGAGCAGCCAGGCCAGCGCGGCCAGCACGATCAGGGGCAGCACCGAGAGCAGCGCGATGGCGGCGGCATGGTCGCGCAGGCGAGCGAGATCGGCGGCCGAGATGCCGAGCGCGGTGGCGACCACGAGCAGGGCCAGGAGCAGGTCCGAATGTCGGGCCAGCCCGCCCGAGGGGATCAGTAGGGCGAGCGCGGCGGCCGCGAGGGCCAGCGGGGTCAGCGCGCGGGGGGCGGCGGCGAGGGCGCGCACAGGGGGGTCACGAAACCGGCGAGGGGCGGGGCCGAGGGGTGAGTAGGGTGAGCAGGATAGAATACCGAACGCTGGGCAACACAGGAACCAAGGTCTCTCCGCTCTGTCTGGGCGCGATGATGTTCGGGGGTTGGGGCAACCCCGACCACGACGACAGCATCCGCATCATCCACCGCGCCCTGGACGCCGGGATCAATTTCATCGATACCGCTGATGTTTACTCGCGCGGCGAATCAGAGGAGATCGTCGGCAAGGCCCTGAGCGGAGGCAAGCGCGACAACGTTGTCCTGGCCACCAAGGTCCACGGCACGATGGGCGACGACCCCAACGAATTCGGAAACTCCCGGCGTTGGATCATCAAAGAGGTCGAGAACTCGCTGCGCCGGCTGGGCACTGACTACATCGACCTCTACCAGATCCACCGCCCCGAGGCTGACACGCACATCGACGAGACCCTCGGTGCGCTCACTGATCTGGTTCATGCGGGCAAGGTCCGCTACCTCGGGTCATCGACCTTCCCGGCCAGCCAGATCGTCGAGGCCCAGTGGGTGGCTGAGAAACGCGGCCGTGAGCGCTTTGTCTGCGAGCAGCCCCCGTACTCGTTGCTCGTCAGGGAAGTCGAGCGGGATGTGCTGCCGACCGCCCAACGCTACGGGATGGGCGTGATCCCGTGGAGCCCGCTGGCTGGCGGCTGGCTCTCGGGCAAGTGGCGCAAGGGCGCCGAGGCGCCCGACTCGACGCGGGCCCAGCGCCTCCCCGACCGCTACGACCTCTCCAAGCCCGAGAACCAGCGCAAGCTCGAAGCAGCCGACGCGCTGGCCGGGCTGGCGGAGGAGTCGGGGATAACGCTGATCGAGATGGCACTGGCCTTCGTGGTCCGCCATCCCGCGGTCACCGCGGCGATCATCGGACCGCGGACGATGGAGCAGCTCGAGTCCCAGCTCCCAGCCGCCGACGTCACCTTGCCTGACGACGTGCTGGACCGGATCGACGAGATCGTGGCACCCGGCGTCAACCTCAGCCCCGCCGATGGCGGCTGGGGCAACCCGGCGCTCAGCCCCGCGGCGCGCCGGCGCTGACCACGTGGGCCAGCGGCGCTGACCACGTGGGCCAGCGTCTTGCGCAGGTGGTTCCCTACGGCGCGACGGACCGTGGACTAAAAATCTCCGGGGGGCTTGGCGTGTGGTGATAGGCTCCTCGCGCTCGGCCGCGGTCGTAGCCGAGGGGGTCTGTCCGCCGGGGGCGGTTCTCCAAGACAAGGCTGTAGGAGGGATGTGGCGGTCGTCGGCATCTCGCTGTTGCTCGTTCGGTTCCTCCTGTGCGGCGTGTTCCTCGTGGCCGGCGTGGCGAAGTTGGCCGACCGGTCCGGTTCGCGCGATGCGTTCGCTGGATTTGGAGTACCGGGCTCGCTCGCCGCGCCCTTGGCTGTTGTGGTGCCGGTCGCCGAGCTCGCCGTCGCGCTCCTGCTCGTCCCGGTGGCGACGGCACGGTGGGCGGCGATCGGGGCACTAGCGCTGCTCGCCGTCTTCACGGCGGGTGTCGCGAATGCGCTGCTGCGCGGACGCGAGCCGGACTGTCACTGCTTCGGGCAACTTCGTTCTGAGCCCGTCGGCGCTTCGACTCTGACGCGCAATGCTGCCCTGGCGCTGATCGCGGCGTTCGTCGCGCTCGGCCACCCGCTGCGGGGTCCGAATATGGCGGAGCTGGCCGCCCTCGGCGGCATGGTGCTCGTGGCGGGCGTCGGCATGTTCGCGTGGCAGCTGCTGAGGCAGTATGGGCGCGTTCTGCTGCGGCTCGATGCGCTGGAGCGCCAGCTTGCCGGGCAGGCGCCGGAAGTGCCGCTGTCGCAGCACGGGCCCCCGATCGGGTTGCCCGCGCCACCGCTGGCCACGGCCGACCTGCGGGGAGAGGCGGTCGGCCTCGACGACCTGCTCGCTCCTGGTCTCGCCGTGATGCTGGTCTTCACGGATCCGAGCTGCGGACCCTGCCACGCGCTGCTGCCCGAGGTCGCCGAGTGGCAGCACGAGCATCGTGGCGAGCTCACCATCGCACTCGTCAGCCGTGGCAGCCGGGCCGACAACGGAGCCGCCGCCGCTGAGCACGGAATCGAACGGATGCTGCTGGCGAGCGATCTGGACGCCGTGTACGCCAACGCCGCCGAGGTCACGCCGAGCGCGCTCTTGCTCTCACGCGAGGGTGCCGTCGCCGCCCCGGTTGTGCGCGGCCCCGCTGCGATCCGTGCGTTGGTGAGCGACGCGGTGGAGCCGGCCGCTGCGGCTGAGCCCGGGATCGGAGACCCCGCGCCCCCGCTGAACCTGGCGGATCTCGCGGGCGCACCGGTCGGGTTGCCGATCGTGGCGGGCCGCGACACGTTTCTGCTGTTCTGGAACCCCGCCTGCGGCCACTGCGAGCACATGCTGGCTGATCTGCGCGCTCTCGAGCGCGACATGCCCGCGGATGCCCCGTCGCTCCTCCTGGTTTCAACGGGCGATGCCCAGACGAACCGGGCCCAGGGCCTTGCGTCGCCGATCGCGCTCGATCCGGAGGGAACGGCCAGACGCGCGTTCGGTATGCGCGGAACTCCGATGGGAGTCATAGTCGACGCCGGCGGCAGATTTGCCTCTTCGGTCGCCGCCGGTGGCCCCGCAGTGCTCGAACTGCTTACACCGCAAGGGAGCCTCAATGGACGCCAGAGCAGCTAAGAAGGCCCCGAACCCGGGCGCGAACAAGGTCAAGCACCGTCTGCTCGCCTCCCGTTCGCGGATCGAGGGCGACGGGCGAGCGCTGAAGCGGGCCTTTGCCACCGCCCCGGTACCGGGTAGCCCGCACCCCGACGCCACCGCGGCGATCACGCACCTTCGCAACCATCTCGCGACGCTCGAAGCTGAGATCCAGCATCAGACCGGGGGCGGGGCGAACGGGAAGAAGGCCCGCCAGCTCACCGCGCAGACCATCGCCGATACCCGCAGCAGCCTCGCCAAGCTGGACGCGGCCTCGAAGGCCACGGATCAGGCCACCGCGGTCAAGCTCATCAACGACGGGATGACGCTCCTCCAGAAGGCCAAGAAGACGAGCCGCCAGGCCGGAAAGTCGCTGGAGGGCGCATGGCCACTGTGACGCCCCCAGTGGAGGTCGGCCACGCCCTGATTCCGGCGGGAGACGGGTGGTTCGACCAGCTCGCTCGGGTCGCAGCGAGGGACACGAACATCTCGCGACGCGCCAGCCTCAAGCTCGCAGCTGGCGTGACGGCCACGGCATTCGGGGCATCGTGGATCCGCCCCGGCCGTGCCCGGGGCGCAGCCGCTGCGGCCGCCGGCGACCCCAACTGCAGCGGCACCAGGAACCCCTACATCGACGGGTGCGCCAAGCCGGTACCGAAGCAGAACTACAAACCGTCATTCAACGGCTGCGGGCCCGAGAAAGGCTTCATCAAGCCGCCGCAAAGCCCCCTGGGGGTCGCGACATTCACGCCGGCGTGCAACACGCACGACAAGTGCTACGGCACGTGCAATTCGGGCAAGGCGACGTGCGACTTGAACTTCTTCAACGACATGGCGGCAATCTGCGCGCACGACTACTCCGGCGGCGGAATCTTCGACCTCATCGGACTCGGGTTTTGCGTCCAGCTGGCCGCAAATTACGCGACCGCGGTGGGCGTCGGGGGAGCCGACGCCTACCAGACCGGCCAGCAAGAAGGCTGTGATTGCTGCGACGAGTGCTCCAACGGTCAGACGAAGTGCGGAGACAAGTGCTGTCCCACGGGCTATGAATGCAGCAACGGGGCTTGCTGCGCGTCGTGCGGCAATTACATCAAGTGCAGCTACCCCGCGCCGGCGGGCCAGTGCGATTTCGGATGCTGCAACCCGACGACGATCTGCTGTCCGCATCCGAACGGCACGCCGCGATGCTGCCCAGCGAACCTGTGCTGTAACGGCGTCTGCACCACGTGTTGAATCCCGCGGCCGCCCTCCGCCCCGGGCGCGTGACCCGGGATACGCCGGGCCGACTTTCCGTGCCCCACCATCATGCCGGGGCGAGTCGCAGGCTGTCCAGCACGGCGGCCAGCCGGGCGCGCACTCCGCGCCCGGCAGTTGCGCCGATGTACATGTCGGCCTGGAAGGCTCGCCGCCCGATCGAGAACAGGAGCTCGTAGCTCGGACCGGCGCACTGGTGGGTTCCGTAACGCACCGCCGGGATGTGAAAAGCGGAGGGTCGCGGCGGGAAGTGACGCAGGCCACCGGCGGTCAGCCGGCCGTACTCCCACACGATCAGCAGTGTCCCGCCCTTCGGGAAGTCACGGATGGCCGGCAGGTCACACACGCACGTGTGGCGGGCGAGCCTGACCGCGAAGGACGCCACCACGAGCCGGGGGATCGGGTCGATAAGCGGGGTGATGGCTCGCCAGACGCGATGCCAGCCAGCCGGAATCCGGGCGACGGCCATGACCCCGTTATCGGGGCGCAGCGCAACCGTCGGGACGCGACGGGACGTGGTTGGCGCCCCCCGGGCCGCGGGCTGGCGTGGGCTCGACGACGCCCAGCCGACGGCGCCCGCCAGGATGGCGGCCGCGGCCAGGACAGAGACGGCGCGGCGCATGACCTCAATACGGCTCGCGGCGCCTGATCGGTCCCGGCGCAGACGCCCGGGCTCGGAGGCCACGGGAGGTGGGGAGTGATCTAGTGCTCATGGCCAGCACGGTCTCACCCCGCCGGCAGCCCGTCGATTACCCGTCAGGTAACCGCGGCGCCGTGGCCGCAGGGCGATAACGTTGCCGTCGTGAGA
>JBOGYN010000211.1:0-4480 GCA_050696855.1 Solirubrobacteraceae bacterium
GCCTCGAGCACGTCGGCAAACTGCCGGCGGGCGGCCTCGCGCCGCGTGGGGATGTGCTCGGTGGGCACCTCGTCCGCCGGGGCTTCATAGCCCCGCAGGACCTGGCGGGCGACCGAAGCGCGGTGGACCTCGTCGGGCCCGTCGTAGATGCGTGCGGCGCGGGCAAAGCGATACATCGCCTCCAACGGGAGATCAGTCGAGTAGCCGAGGCTGCCGTGGGCCTGGAGGGCACGGTCGACGACGTCGTGCAAGACCTTGGCGCCGAAGAACTTGATCAGCGCGATCTCCTTGCGAGCCGAGGCCACGCCCTCCGTGTCCATCTTCCACGCCGCGTGCAGCGTCATCAGGCGCGCGGCCTGCATCTCAGCCTCGGAGTCGGCAATCCAGTTCTGGACGGTCTCGTGCTTGGCGAGCACCGCACCGTGGGCGTAGCGGTACAGCGAGCGCTCGCACAGCATGTCAAAGGCCCGCCGGGCCACTCCGAGCCAGCGCATGCAGTGGTGGATCCGGCCCGGGTAGAGGCGCTGCTGGGCGATCAAGAACCCTGCTCCCTCGGCACCGAGCAGGGCCGCGCCGGGAATGCGGACGTCCTCGTAGGCGATCTCGGCGTGGTTGCCGTAGCGCCCGAAGCTCTCCTCGGGGTGCTCCATCGTGGGCACGTCGCGCAGCACGTTCACGCCGGGCGTATCGGCATCGACCACGAACATCGAGGCCCGCTGGTGCGGCCGGGCCTCGGGGTCGGTGACCGCCATCACGATCAGGAAGTCGGCGATCGAGCCGTTGGAGGAGTACCAGTTCTGGCCGTTGATGATCCAGTCATCTCCGTCGCGGGTCGCCCGGGTAGTGAGCAACGTCGGGTCCGAGCCGGCCGAGTTGGGCTCGGTCATGCTGAAGGCCGACTTCAGATCGCCGGCCAGCAGCGGATGCAGGTACCGGTCCTTCTGCTCGGGGGTGCCGGCCATGGCCAGGATCTCCGAGTTGCCCGAGTCCGGGGCCGCGTTGCCGAACATCAGTGGCGCGATCGGGCTGGTGCCGAGAACCTCGTGCATCAGACCGAGCTTGACCTGACCGAAGCCCTGGCCACCCAGCTCGGGGTCCAGGTGCGCGGCCCACAGGCCCTGCGCCCGGACCTGGTCCTGGAGGGGGCGCGCGGCGTACCGGAGCCCCTCCCAACCGAGCTCGGTCCACAAGGTCTCGAGCGGCCACACGTTCTCGCGGACGAAGCTGCGCATCCACTCCAACTTGGCTTCAAACTCCGGTTCGGTGCAGAAATCCCATGACATCGCTGGCTCTCCTTTTGTCCTGGCACAGGCTACTGGCGACGCGGTATGCGGGTAGGCTTGTCAAACCTTCGCACCGGGAGCTAAACCGATGGCCCAGCAGCATCTTGACCGCCTGACTTCGATAGATGCGTCGTTCTTGCACCAGGAAGGCGAGGCGTCGCACATGCATATCGGCGGCGTCCTCGTGTTCGAAGGTCCGCCACCCCCCTTTCAGGACTATCTGGACCATGTCCGGTCGCGTCTGCACCTGGTGCCGCGCTATCGCCAGAAGCTGGCCGTACCCCCGTTGGAAACGGGACGGCCGCTGTGGGTCGACGATCCGAGCTTCAATCTCGAATATCACGTCCGCCAGACCGCGCTGCCGGATCCCGGCACCGAGGAGCAGCTGTTCCTGCTCACGTCGCGGATCGCCTCCCAGCAGCTCGATCGCTCCAAACCGCTGTGGGAGAACTGGCTCGTCGAAGGCCTGGAGGGCAACCGCTTCGCGATCATCTCCAAGACCCACCACTCGCTGGTGGACGGCGTCTCGGGGGTCGACCTGGCCACCGTGCTGTTCGACGTCGAACGCGAGCAGCCCCAGACGCCGTCCGAGGACCTCGAGCCGTGGCGTCCCCAGTCCGAGCCCTCGGGAGCCGAGCTGGTGGCGGCCGGGATCCGCGGCATGGTCACTACCACGGCCGGGCTGCTCGCCCGCGCGATCGGGGCGGCCACTCGGCCCGCCACTTCCCTCGGCCTGCTCCGCGACGCCTTCGAGGGGGTCGGCGAGATCGCCTGGGCGGGCCTGAATCCGGCCCCGGCGACCCCGCTCAACGTGCCGATCGGGCCCCACCGCCGCTTCGCGGTCGTGCGCCAGCAGCTGTCGGAGTTCAAAGAGGTCAAGGATGCCCTGGGCGGCACCGTCAACGACGTCGTGCTGACCGTCGTCTCGGGGGCGCTCGCGGACTGGCTGCACTCCCGCGGCATCCGCACCGAGGGGCTGGAGATGCGGGCGCTGGTTCCGGTGTCGATCCGGCCCAAGGAGCAGCAGAACACGCTCGGCAACCAGATCACGGTGATGCGCGGCCCGCTGCCGGTCTACATCGATGACCCGGTGGCGCGGCTGGCGTTCGTGCGCAGCGCGATGGACGGCCTCAAGGAGTCAAAGCAGGCCGAGGGCGCCGCCACCCTGGCCGCCGTCAACAACCTGGCGCCGCCCACCGTGCTGGCCCAGGCGTCGCGGCTGAACTTCTCCACCCGGCTGTTCAACCTGATCGTGACCAACATCCCCGGGCCGCAGAAGCCCCTCTACGTGCTCGGCCGCCCCCTGGAGGATCTGTTCCCGGTCGCGTTCCTGCCCGAGGACCACGCGCTCGCGATCGCGATCATGTCCTACAACGGTGGCCTCGACTTCGGGCTGCTCGGCGACTACGACGCCCTGCCGGACATCGATCTGATCGCGGACGGCATCTCCGCCTCGCTGGCCGAACTCCTGGCCATCGCCCGCGGTGCCGAGCCCAAGCCCAAGCCCAAGTCGCGCTCGCGCCGCAAGCCGGCGGGCGCCACCGGCGCCCCGTCCCCCGCCAACGGCGCCGGAGCGCCAACGCCGATTCTGCCCTCGGGGCACGGACGGCCCCAACGCGGGCCCGCGGCCGACATGCGGGCCAAGCGCCAGCGGGGAAGCCAGCCGGCACGCAAACGATCCCCGGAGTCCTGAGATGACGATCGAAGAACCGCAGGACCCGGCGCCCCTGGCCGAGGGGCTGACGCCGCAGGCCGAGGGACTGATCCAGCCCGGCGAGATCGCCTTCCGGCTGGACCTGACCGCCGCGCAGATGAAGATCGTGCACACGGCGCTGAAGTCACTGTTCGACGATCTCGGCCGCGAGCAGCACGACGTCAAGGGCGTCGTCGCCTCGGTGCTGGCCAAATTGCCCGGGGAGCACGACATCCGCGCGATCGACCTGGCGCGCGAATTGCGACGAGGCGTCTGAGCGGGCGCTAGTGGAGGGGCGCGGCGGACGCTAGTGGGGGCGCGCGGCGGGACCGGGGACTAGAAGCCGAGGGCGAACTTGGCGTCCTCGCTCATCAGCTCAGGGGTCCAGGGCGGCGAGAACGTCATCGTCGGCTGAACCTCCTGCACTCCCTCGAGATCGCCGACGAACTCCTCCATCTGCTCGGCGACCTGCGGCCCGATCGGACAACCGGGGCTGGTGAGCGTATAGGTGATGTGCACGGTGCCGGCGTCGACCTCGACCCCATAGATGAGACCGAGCTCGACGAAGTCGAGTCCCAGCTCGGGATCGATCACGTCGCGCAGGGCGTCTGTGACCTCGTCAGCTGTAACCATGTCCTCGATTCTACGAGACTGGCTCCCGAGGGCCGGGCGCCGCTCGCGCGCTTTGAGTAGGTTTCCGGGATCGTTGACTTCGACGACAAGCCGCCGACCCTCCGCTGCCGTGGCGATGAGGACCGCAATACCCAGGGAGTCCGGCGCCCCGCGCTGACCCGAGCGATCCGCGCGCAGGCTGACGTCATCATCGATCTCAGCGAATTGGTGTTCGCCGACAACTCCCTGATGTTCGACTTCGCCGTCCTGGCTCGGCGCCTGCGGACGCACGGCCAGGCGATCATGGTCCGCGGCGCCCAGCCCCAGATCAGCACCCTGATCGAGATGTTCGGGCTGCACCGTCTCCCCGGGGTTCACATCGAAGGCCCCGCCTCGGCGTTCGCATAGTCCGCGCTTAGCCGGGCTTTTGCGCCGTGGCCTAGCCTTGTCGGCACGATGCTTTTTCTGCTGTTTCTGATCATCTGGCCGGTCGCGGAGCTGTTCGTGGCGATCAAGGTCGCCGAAGCGATCGGCGTTCTGCTCACGATCCTGCTCCTGATCGCGAGCTGGCCCCTCGGCCTCTGGTTGCTTCGAGCCGAAGGCCGGGCGGCCTGGCAGCGGCTGAGCGCCGCCATCGCCGCCGGTCGCCCGCCGGCTCGGGAAGTGCTCAACGGGGCGCTGGTCATGGTGGGCGGGGCCTTGCTGATCGTGCCCGGATTCATCACCGACGTGGTCGGCTTGCTGCTGTTGCTGCCGCCCACCCGGCGCCTCGCGCGCGCCGGGATCGTGCGCAACTTCCGCAGCCGGCTGGTCCTGCGGGCCACCCGCTTCGGCGGCCGTGAGGCCAGCTACGACATCGACTCGACGGCCACCGATATCGACGCCGCACGAC
>JBOGYN010000212.1:0-6535 GCA_050696855.1 Solirubrobacteraceae bacterium
CGCCCAGAGGCCCAGCACTCACGCAACATCGCGACGCGCCCCCAGGTAGCGATCGTCATCTTCAACTCGACCGTGCCCCCTGCCACCGGTCAAGCGGTCTATCTCGAGGTCACCGCCGAACCGATCCCCGACCCGCAGCGAGCCAGGGCGATCGCGACCTTCTCAGCCAAATTGGCGGCCGCAGGCGCCCCGGCGTGGACCGTGCACGACGTCGCAGCGCCAGCGGAGTTCGGCCTGCTCATGTCGTCGATGTCAAAGCCGATCTGCGTCGAAGAGCCCGACGCCAATTCCGACTCGCTTCGCTGCGAACGCCGGTGCCGGGCCGGGGATGCCGAAGACGATCGAGTTCCCCCCGAACGAGCGTCTCGCGTACCTCAACCGGGCGCCCCTCGGACGCGGAAAGTCGTCTCGACCGATGAGTTCGAGGCTGTCCCGCGGTCTTCTTCGGGAAACCGACAGATGCGTTGGAGGCTGAGTCTGAAATGAGGGCGATCACTCATCTGTACGCCGGAGTCCCGGTGACTGATCTCGAAGCCAGCATCGATTTCGAGACCTATTCCAACGGCGTTCGCCACGTGAAGATCCCCGATCCTGATGGCAACGCGATCGCCTTCGCCGAGCCACCCGATCCCGCATGACCGAGGCCTTGATCGAACCGTTCGCACAGGCACACCTTGATGGGCTGATCGCGCTCGTGGCGGCGGAGGGCTGGACCGACTACACCGACGATGTCCAGCGGACCTACCGCGCGTTGACCGCGCCGGGCGTGACGACGCTGGTCGCGATCGCGGACGGGCGGGTCGCCGGCGCAATCCAAGTCCAGTCGGATGGTCTCATTCAGGCTCACGTTTCGATGCTCCTGATCGACCCGACCTGGCGAAGAGCCAGGCTCGGCGCCAGGCTTCTGCGCGAGAGCCTCGAGCGCGGGGGAGGCTTACAACTGGACATCCGCACCCGGACCGAGGGCTACTACGAGCGGCTTGGTGCGAGCCGCTCGCTCGGCTTCCGCCTCACCCGCGAGGATCTCGGACTCCGGACAGACGCCACTTAGATGGTCGAGGTCCTGCTTCGCCCGGGGAGTGGAGCGGTCGCCCAGGCGGCCCAGGCCTGCGGACCCCGCCATGCGTTCGTGGCGAGGAGGAGGGAAAGCCTCGTGCGCGGCCACACACCCGCTTTCATTCTGCGGCGTGACTCTTCTGCATCCGGTCGAGAGCGGCAGCAACAGCGAGATTGCCGCTCCGGCGACTATGAGACGTCCTGTGTCAAACCGGCGAGGGATTCTGGCTTGGGATGAGGGTCGGCCCGGCCATTCGTTGCGTGGCGGGGAGGTCGGGCCGGGGGCCCGATGGGCTGGGGATGATGGCGGTGATGTGGTGTTGCAGGCCGGTGTGGTGTTGGGGGTCATAGGGGGTGTGGGTTTTCCAGCATTGCCAGATGATGCGACTGATCGCGCGGCCGAGAGTCCGCAGCGCGCGGCGGTGGTTATGCCCGCGGGCGCGGGCGTGGTCGTAGCGGTCAGCGGCCCAGGGGTTCCACGTCCGGCTGCTGTGCGCCAGGACCGCCAGGGCGTTGCGCAGGCGGTGGTTGCACGCCCAGCGAAACGATGCGCTCTTGCGTTTCCCGGACTCCACGGCGACCGGGGCCTGGCCGGCGTCGGCGGCGATCGCGTCGCGGTGGGGGTAGCGCGCGCGGCAGTCGCCGATCTCGGCCAGCAGGGTCGCGGCGCAGATCACCGAGCTGCGGCTGCGAAAGAAGCTGCGGAAGATCTCCCCGTCGGGATGCGCGTCGAGCGCCCCCGCGATTTGCGCGTCGAGGTCAGCGATCTGGGCGACCATCATCTGCAGCGTGGCGACGAACGCCAAGACGATTTGGCGGCGGGTCGTGGTCTCGACCTGGCCGGCGCGAGCAGACGGAGCGCGGCGGATTCGCTGCAGCAGTTGCGCGGGGGTCTTGCGGTTGTTGTAGTTGCGGGCCTTCAGGAACGCCGCCATGCGCTTCTCACCCAACAACCGCGCGTCATTTGGGCTGGGATAGCGCTCCAGGAACGCCAGTGAGATCGTGCTGTCGAGATCGTTGAACAGGCCAATCGGACCGGGCCAGAACCGCTCAAGCTCAGCTCGCAGCTGGTTCGTCATCGCCACCCGAGCAGCGACCAAGTCCTCACGCGCGCGCGTGAGCGCGCGCAGCGCCTTGGTCTGATCTGAGTCGGGCTCCAGGATCCGGAAGCGATGAGCGTCAGTCCGCGCCAGCTCGCAGAGCACGAAGCAGTCAAACCGATCCGATTTGCCGCCCGAGGCGCGAAACCGATCCCGGGCGGCCTTGACCTGATTGGGATGCAATGCCAGCACCCCGATCCCAGCCTCCAGCAGCCGATCGACCAACAATCCGTCGGGGCGTTCGATTGCGACCACCCCCACCTCAAAGCACGCCAGCGCCGCGCACAAGGCGCTGATCCCGTCCTCGCTGTGCCCAAACGTCGTGGCTAGCAACTCCCCGCCGGCGGGATCCTCGATCAACACGTCGTGCTTTTCAGACGCCCAATCGATCCCTGCGCAATTACCCATCACACCCTCCATTTCGAAACGGTCGACACACCCCCGACCCGGAGGTACCGTTACGGGTGCTCATAGACAAGGCCCTCAACATGTGGGGCTACGTCCTGTCGCCGCTCGCGGCACCTCACCACCGCCGGGAGGGGCTGGTCTCCGTCTGGCCCTCTGCACAAGGGCAAGCAGAAGTGGCCCTCTCCCGGCGGCGGTCGAGACCACCACAGATTGGCCTATGAGCAGAAGCGGGACGAAGGCCCAGGAGAACCCGTTCGCTTCTCGGGCAGACTGTTCCGGGAGACGGTCGGCCCGCGGTCAGCTCTTGTTGAGCTCCTCGGCGAGCATCACGATGATGTCGCTGGGGCCACGGACGTAGGTGAGCTTGTAGACGTCTTGGTAGGTGGCCACGCCACGAAGCGGCTGACAGCCGTGCCTTGCGGCGATCTCGAGCGCCTCGTTGATGTCGTCGACCGAGAACGCCACGCGGTGCATACCGATCTCGTTGGGCCGTGTGGGTTGCGTCTCGATCGCCTCGGGGTGGATGTACTCGAAGAGCTCGAGGCGGCCACTGCCGTCCGGCGTCTGGAGCATGGCGATGTTGGCGTGGTTGCCGTCGAGGCCGACGGCGGTGTCGGTCCACTCGCCACTGACCGTGTCGCGGCCGAGGACAGTCAGACCGAGATCGGTGAAGAAGGCGATCGCCGCCTCGAGGTCACGGACCGCGATCCCGACATTCTCGAATTTGATGGGCATTCGTCGCAGCCTAACGAGCCGGGGTGATCCCGCCGAAGCGGTGATCGGAGAGACCCGCTTCCACGAGAGGCTGTCGGGTAAAGGTCTGTTGGGTGCCGGCTTGCCGTGGTGTCGTTTGGATGCTCGCGACGTCTGCGGTTCGGTTTCACCCGGTGGCGGGTGCGATCCAATGGTTGTGGAGCTTCAGGAGGTTGTGTGAGGCGGCGATCAGCCGCCATTCGGACCGCACGGCGCCCCTGCCTCTTCGTCCGAAGCGGTCGATCCGGCGGTTGGCTTTGATCTGTCCAAACACCGGCTCGATGCTGTGTTTGCGCTTGCTGTAGAGCGAGCGGCCGAGGTCGGTGGACAGGACTCGGCGCATGAACGCGTAGTAGCCGCCCTCCCAGCCCGGGCGCGGGCTCTCGCGCAGCCCGCTGTCGGGTGGGACGAGCACGTTCATTCCGTCGGCGACGAGTCGTTGCATCTGTTCGGTGTGCCAGTAGCCGGCGTCCGCGAGCACCGTCGTGGGTGTCTGGCTGACCCCGGCGGCGTGCAGGTCGCGGAGTGCGGCGTGGACGACCGGTTCGAGTTGCCCGAAGTCCGGCGGGGTTCTCGTGACCTCGGCCGCGATGATGATCTGGCCGGTGGTGACCGCGGCTTGCGCGTTGTAGCCCTGCATCGGTGGCTGGCCCTGCTGGATCATCACCGCCGAATCCGGATCGGTCGTGTTGATCTTTCCCTCGGGCACCAGCGGCGCCACGTAGGGGTGCGGTGGCGCGCCGAACCGTCGGCCGTTGCTCATCCTGCCCGTCGCGCGATGCTGTTCGTAGCACCGGTTCGCGGCATGCGTGAACGCGAGCTCTTCGTCCAGGCGGCGTTTGACCTCAGCGATCCGTTCTGGGCGTCCGCGCGGCACCGGACGCGGCTGCTGCTCACGCTGGGCCTCCAACGCCCGACGGCCCTCTCGCAGCCACGCTCGTCTGCCCTCCGCACGGGTCACGAACCGCTCCTGATCCAGGTCAAGCTCGACACGCGCGATGACCTCCTCACCCGCGGCCTGCCGAGCTTCGCGCTCGGCCTGCAAACGCTCGCGGGCCGCCGCGAGCGCCGCCCGGCGTCCGTCGCGAGTGCGCAACTGCTCAGGCACCTCATCGCCGCGCGCATCCCCGAAGCGCTCATCCTCCTCGCGGTCGGTCTGCTCAGCCTGCTCGAGGATCTCCTCAACGATCGACGCGTAGCCACGGTTGCGGTCAAAGGACGCGCTGGCGTGCATCTTGGTCCCATCGACCGCGATCTCCCCAACCCGGACCAAGCCGGCCTCCGCGCACAACGCCAGAACCTCGACGAACAGCCCAGCGACGAGGTCCTGGTGGCGGCGGCGAAACTCCGCGATCGTGGAATGATCAGGCGCCTGCATCGCGGTGATCACCCGAAACGCCACGTCACCCCGGCAGGCTCGCTCGACCTGCCGAGAGGACCGAACGCCAACGCAATACGAGTAGAGCAACAGGCCCACCAGGTGGATTCAACCGGTTGTCGCAACGCCTGACGTTGAGGAGTTGTCATGGCGAGGAATAACCGGGCGTGGAATCGTGCCGCTGCAGCCGGAACGCGCTGGGGCGGACATCCGCCTGCTGGGCGAAGGGAACATCGGGTCCGCTTCTGGGAGGCGATCGCTCGAGGCGCGTCAAGTGAGAAGGCTGCGGTGCAGGCGGGGGTGTTGCCGAGTATTGGTGTCCGGTGGTTTCGCAAGGGTGGCGGCATGCCGCCACTTTCCCTCGCGCCGGTGTCTCGGCGTTATCTGTCCTTCACCGAGCGGGAGGAGATCGCGGTCCTGCTGGCCGGCGGTTGTGGGGTGCGAGAGATCGCCCGTCAGCTCGGTCGGGCGCCGTCGACGATCTCTCGGGAGTTGCAACGCAACGCGGCGATCGGACGCGGCCGAGTTGAGTATCGAGCCTCGACCGCCCACCGGCATGCGGAGCGTCGCGCCCGGCGACCCAAGCCGGCCAAGCTCGCGGTCAACCCGCAGCTGCGCGCCTATGTGCAGGCCCGGCTTTCTGGGGTGGTGCGGCGGCCTGACGGCAGCGTCGCCGGGCCAGATATCGCGTGGCGCGGGCGGCGGCACGGGCCGCGTAAGGATCGGCGCTGGGGGCAGTGTTGGAGCCCGGAGCAGATCTCTGGTCGCCTGCGCGTGGACTTCCCCGATGATGCGTCGATGCGTGTTTCTCATGAGGCGATCTATCAGTCACTGTATGTGCAGGGCCGCGGAGCGTTGCGCCGGGAGCTGACCGCCTGTCTGCGGACCGGTCGGGCGTTGCGGGCCCCGAGGAACAGGACGTCAAAGGGGAACCGCAGCTTTGTGACCGATGAGTTGTTGATCAGCGAGCGGCCCGCTGAGGTTGCTGACCGGGCCGTTCCCGGGCACTGGGAAGGCGATCTGATCCTTGGCACCGATCGGTCAGCGATCGGCACTCTGGTCGAGCGCTCAAGCCGATTCACGATGCTGTTGCATCTCCCGCCGATCGAAGGTCACAACACTCCCAGGACGACACCCGGACCGGCGATCACGGGTGCCGGGGCTGGCGCCGTTCGTCACGCGATCGCTGAGACGATCGGGACGCTTCCCGAGCAGCTGCGACGGTCCTTGACCTGGGACCAGGGCATTGAGATGGCCCAGCACGTCCAATTGCGGCTCGACAGCGGACTGCAGATCTATTTCTGTGATCCACGCAGCCCGTGGCAGCGCGCCACCAACGAGAACACCAACGGGCTGCTGCGCCAGTACTTCCCCAGAGGCACCGACCTCGCCCGCCACAGCGCCCAGGAGCTCGCAGCCGTCGCGACGACGTTGAACGGTCGACCACGCAAGACCCTCGGATGGAAGACGCCCGCTGAGGTGCTCACCGAGTATCTGAGCGCCGCGGCCTGACAGTCACCGCCCGCCGCCGACGCGCATAAGGGCCACTCGATGGTGGCATCGCTGGTACTCCGGGTGTCCGATGGTCACGCACGCGGCTATCGCCGTTCCGGCCCGCCCTCGGGCGAGCCTCCACGACGACAGCCGCGTCTCCCAGGCAAAGCCGGTCGTCCCGTCCAACCTCTAGTGTCACCGGCACAACCGCGTTGCGACGACCGGTTGAGCTCAGGCGAGCATCTGCGGGTCATAGGGCGCCCGGCCCGCCGCGCCCAGCCGATATGCATCGGTAAAGCGGCTGAGATCCATCTGATCAACCGCTCCCAGCACCGTCCAGACAAGG
>JBOGYN010000213.1:0-2184 GCA_050696855.1 Solirubrobacteraceae bacterium
CCGGAGAGGTGTTCGACGCGGCCGGCGTCGACTCGACGATCAACCCGGCAGCCGAGACAGCGGAGGTGATGGTGCGCTTCGCCCACGACCCGCGAACGCGTCAGGTCGCGATGCTCGACGACGATCGCTTCGAGGTGCTGGACATCGAGGTGCGTCCCGACAGCCGGCTTGCCGCCCGACCCTTGGCGGAGCTCCCGCCGACGACGAGCGTCATTGGCGCGATCGTTCGCGACGGCGCACCGGTCTTTCCCCACGGCGAGCAGCGGCTGCAGGCCGGGGATCGGGTGATCGTGCTCGTGGAGCGTCGCCGGGTCGGCGAGGTGGAGCGGGCGCTCTGATCACGGTGGCTCGTGAGGCCGGCGCGGGGCGCAGGCGGCTGCGGCCGGGCGTCGACGTCCCGCTGGCGCTGGACCTCGTCGGTGCGGTGCTGAAGTGGCTGGCGCTCGCGTTTATGGCGCCGGCAGCGTTGGCGCTCTCTGACGGCGAGGCCGTGCTTCCGTTCGTGCTGTCTGGCCTGGTCACCGCAGCAGTTGGCTTGGTCCTGGATCGACTGACTCCCGATCGTGATGGTGGTTCGCTCGGTCCGCGCGAGGTGTTCCTGGTGGTCGCCCTGGTGTGGGTGCTCGTCCCCGCGTTCGGGGCGCTTCCGTTCCTGCTTGGCGGGGTCAAGCAGCTCGGGCGGCCGGTCGACGCGTACTTCGAGTCGATGTCGGGTTTCACCGCCACTGGCGCGACGGTACTGATGCATGTCGAGGCGCTCGGCCGGGCGATGCTGTTCTGGCGTCAGCTCACCCACTGGATCGGGGGCATGGGGATCATAATCCTGGCTATCGCGGTGTTGCCGCGGCTGCGGGTGGGCGGCAGGGAGCTGCTCCAGCGCGAGTTGCCCGGACCCGCCGAGATCGAGCCCCTGGGGGCGACGGTGCGAGAGATCGCCCGGCGGCTCTGGAAGGTGTACGTCGGTGTGACGGCTGCGGGGGTGCTGCTGCTGGCCGCGACTGGGTGGACTGGGCTGGATCGGTCGATGACCCTCTTCGATGCGTTCTCCACTGCGACGTCAGCTGTCGCGCTCGGGGGCTTTTCTCCACTGGCGGGCTCGGCTCGGGGGTTCGCGCCGGTGACCCAGTGGATCGTCTGTGCGCTGATGGTTGTCGCCGGGGTCAACTTCCTGCGGCTGCACCGTCTGTTGGTGCTGCGCCAGGTGCGGGCGGTCGCGCGAGACGAGGAGCTGCGGCTCTACCTCGTTCTGTTGGCGCTCGGCAGCACGCTCGTAGGGGTCGAACTGTTCGCCAGCAACACGGTCCACGGCGTGGGGAGCGGAGTCCGTGCGGCGACCTTTCAGGCGGTGTCGGTGATGACCACCACTGGGTTTGCGACGCTCGACTGGACGAAGCTGGGGGCGCTGCTGACGCTCACGCTGCTGTTGCTGATGTTCGTGGGTGCGTCCGCGGGCTCGACTACCGGATCGATCAAGGTCGTCCGGCACCTGATTCTGTTCCGGGTCGCCCGCCGGGAGCTCGAGCAGGCGGTGCATCCGGACATCGTGGTGCCGGTTCGCGTCAGCGGGACGGTGATCGAAGAGGGGGTGCTGCGCTCAGTCGTGGTGTTCGTGGCGCTGTACCTGTTCGTGTTCGCGCTCGGAGCGCTGAGTCTGGTGCTTGACGCGCGTCGCGTGGGTGGGCAACTGGGCGCGTTCGAAGCGCTGGGCGCCTCGGCGTCGTGTCTTGGCAACGTGGGCGCGGCATTCGGGAGCGCCGGTCCGTTCGGATCCTACGCCGGCTTCAGCGATCTCTCAAAGGTGATGCTGTCAATCCTGATGCTGCTCGGGCGAGTCGAAATCGTGCCGCTCGCCGTGCTGTGCACACGCTCTTACTGGCGTAGCTGACGCAATCGATCCCCCTCCGCCTGTGGCTATCGGTAGCTAACCAAGCTGCTCAGTTACGCCCATACTCACCGGCCATCTCCCGATCTAGGTTTGATCGTGACCGCCGCCCAGGCCACCGAGGCCCAGGCCGAGGTCCGACCCCATCTCAACGAAACAAAGGAGGCACGCCGTGAGCGCTACGAAAACATCCCGCGTCAGACGGATCGTCCATCGGGTCAAGGAGGTCTGGGCCGAGCTTGACTACGCACAGGCGCGACTACTGGAGATCAGGACAGGTGTACCCGGACTGACGCGGCGCG
>JBOGYN010000214.1:0-2101 GCA_050696855.1 Solirubrobacteraceae bacterium
GCTGGTGCTCGATCGGCACGGTCAACCCGCGGTGCGTGACCGCGGTGCGGCCGATACCGCAGATCACGTTCTCGATCCCCGGAATCTCAGAGTCCACCATCCCTCGAAGCTCTTCGGCGACCCCAAGGACGTCGAGCACGCTGGTCAAAGCCGAATCAAAGGCGCCAGGTACCGCAATTACGCCAATGCGCACGTCGCCAAGCTAGCGCGGATCACCGGCAGACGGGGCCTCGTCGTCGGGACGTGGTTCGCTTACCCTGGGCCCAAATTGCTCGGCTCTCGGGCGCGACGACGAGAAGCAAGCAAGAGCCCAAACGTCAGCGCACCGGCCACCCCCAGCGAGCGCCGTTCGTGCTCCTGTTTCGCGTCGACGGCGCCGAAGAGCAGCAGTCGCTTCGCCTTATAGGTCGATCAGCTGCCGCCGTTCATGAGCGCTTGCTCGAGCGGGGTGCGGATCGCGGGGGTAGCGGCCGCTCCGTTGAGTCGTGCGTGGAGTTGGGATGCGGCTCGGTCGATGGCCGTCTGGGCCTCGGCGCCTCGGTCAGCGACGACTTTTGTCCGCAGGTCGCAGTTTGATGTGGTTGCCCAGGATCCGATGATCTCGCCGTCCCACCACAGGGTGGGGCCGATATTGCCGGCGCGGTCGAATACCAGGCCGGAGTCGATGCCGAGGAACCAGTCTCGGTGCTTCCATCCCATGGGGGTGGGATCGAGTGCCGGCAGCAGTGTCGCGGCTGGGTCGGCCGTCGGCTCGTCGGCGAGCTCGGCGTCGGGGCGCGCGAGATCGATTCCGGCTTGGCCGTGCAGGTCGACCTGCTCGATCGCGAGCTCGGTGAGGGCGCGGCGGGTCGTGGTCTTGCTCCACCCCGTCCACCACTGCAGGTCCTCAGTGGTTGCCGGGCCGAAGCGCTCCAGCCAGCGGCGGGCGAGATCGCGTTGTGCCTGCGTCGGGTCGATCGCCGGCAGGCCTTGTGGCCACCATCGTGAGACCGGTTCCCAGCGGTGGTGACGGCTGGTCCAGGGCCCGGTCGGGGTGCTGCGGACGAGGCGGCCATCCGCGCTCATCAGGGTGAGCAGGGACGTGGTGAGGTTCTGCGGACGCTCGGACGGTGCTCTGGCCACGATGAGCGTGCGCAACGCCGGCTCATCATCGGCCAGCTGCGCGCCGGTCGCTGAGCCGCGGCGTGCCAGCGCCCGGTCGACGCGCTCCTCGAGACCGCCGAGCCATCGGCCGACGTCTCCGTTTATCGCCGGCTCGGTGCCGTTGCGAAGCAGGCGGCTGATCAGGCGTCGACGGAGCGCCGCGGCCAGGGGCGTGCTGATTGCGGCCTGCACGGTCGGGATGTCCTCGCGCGCAAAGACGAACAGGGTGCGACGCATCGCCATCCACCGCACCAGGCTGCGCCGCCCATACATCGCTTCGCCAACGTCGGCCAGCGTCGATGCGGCGCTGCGCGCGAGCACGGACAGAAAGACCGACGCCGGATCAGTCGCGTGCAACGCGATCAGAGCTCGCGTCACCGCCTCCGGACCGTCCGCGTCTCCCGCGAGATGGTGACGGCGGACCATCGCTCGTCGTCGTTGCGCCACCGTGATCTTTTGCACCTGACACCTCCCTCTCCGAGCATGGTCGTGATCGTTGGTCGTCGGCATAACAATACTTGCCAATATCGAGACTTGTGTGTATCATTATCGGGATGAGCAAACGCTCGACAGATGGAGATCGGGAGGACACGGGCGGCGCGGTTGAGCTACGGCCGCGGTCGCGGGCGGGCCGCAAACGTGATCCCGGTCGTGACGGCGTCATCCTCGACGCGGCACTGGCCGTCCTGGCCGAGCATGGCTATGACGGCATGACGATCGACATGGTCGCCGCCCGCGCAGACTCGGCGCGGGCAACCGTGTATCGCCGGTGGGCAACCAAGGACGACCTGGTGCTCGCGGCTGTGGCGCGCATGAGCCACGACGATGTCAACCTCGAAGAGCTGCCAGACACCGGCAGTCTGCGCGGGGACATCGTCGCCATGATCCTGCCTCTCAGCGACCAGGAGCAGCAGATCCGCATCCAGGCGATGACCGCCCTGCTGTCGCTGCCTCGGAC
>JBOGYN010000215.1:0-4488 GCA_050696855.1 Solirubrobacteraceae bacterium
GTCCTCGAAGATGAGCGGCTGGGGCGGGCGATCCTCCGCGCCCGAGGTGAGGGGGGCAGCGGAAGCAACGATCTCGCCGCCGAGCGCGAGCGGATACGCAAGGCGCTGCGCGAGATCGAGGTCGACACCGACGACTGAGGCTGGGGGTTCCGTCCGACCCAGGTGCGAACATACGTTCGAGAGGGAAAGGGAGAAAATGGAACGAGAGTCACTCAGGCTGCTACTCGCCCAGGGCCTTAGCGTCGAAAAGATCGCCCGGCGGTTCGAAAAGCATCCATCAACCGTGTCGTATTGGATCGGGAAGCACGGGCTAGTCGCGGTGAACCGCGAGAAGTACGCTGCACGGGGAGCACTGCCGCGGGAGCGTCTGGAGGCGCTGGTTGCAGCGGGACTGACGATCGCCGAGATCGCGACCGAGGTAGGGCGAAGTAAGGCAACGGTGCGTCACTGGCTTCGCAGGCATGGATTGCGCACGCGGGGGACGGCGCGTAGCAACAAGATGCGCGAGGCCCGACAGGCCGGGTCCCTGGAGCTCACGCACGTCTGTCCGCGCCACGGCGCGACCGGGTTCGTGATCGAGGGTCACGGCTGCTACCGCTGCCGGCGCTGCCGCAGCGAGCAGATCGGGCGACACAGGCGGCGGTTAAAGCAGTTGCTCGTCGACGAGGCAGGTGGCTGCTGCCAGTCCTGCGGTTATGACCGGAGCGTGTCGGCGCTCGAGTTTCACCACGTCGACCCAGCCGACAAACGGTTGGGGATCAGCGCCGGCGGCCTGACGCTGTCGCTTGAGAGACTCCGAGCCGAGGTGAACAAGTGTGTCCTCCTGTGCTCTAACTGTCACGCTGAAGTGGAAGCCGGTGTGCGTGTGCTTGACGTAAAGTGTGGCCGGAAGGCGCCGTCTCCGGCGTCAATACACCTTAATCCGGGGTAGCTCAATGGCAGAGCGAACGGCTGTTAACCGTTAGGTTGTGGGTTCGAGTCCCACCCCCGGAGCTGACCATACGTTGCCCGATCACCCGATGTCGATGAAGCTCTACGTCTGTTGGGGGACCTGGACCGCGGGCAAGCCGCTGCATGCCCACCCGTGCGGGGAGGCCCACAAGGCGCTGGCCGAGGCGGGACACCGGGCCGAGCTGGTCCGGTCATACGGACTCGGTCTGCTTCCGGGGACGGTCAATGAGCTGACCCGAGGCCGGCGCGAGGTCAAAGGGCTGACCGGCAACTACTGGGTGCCGGTGCTGGTTCTCGACGACGGGACCGTGATCCAGGGTGCAAAGAAGATAATCGCCTGGGCACGGGCCAATCCGGTCACAACGCCGGCCGCGGCGACGGCCGCCGCCTGAGCGGACTCGTCGTGGCGACGCGACCGCCGATCACGATCGAGGCGCTCGAGCGCTGGGAGGACAACGGAGCGCTCTGGCGCACCGCCGAGTTGACCGCGGGCCGGGTGGTGGTGGAACTGTGCACGTGCTCGGGTGAGCCCGTTGATGCCCTGGTCAGCGAAGACCCCGCGCTGATCGCGTACGTCAGGCGCCGCGGGTCGATGTCCTGAGGGCCAGCTGCTCGACCAGGTCAGCCGCTCGGGCCGGCCCCGCATCGACGGGGCTTGATTCGCCGAGCCGACGGGCGGCGGCGGCGCGCTCGGGACTCTCCAGGGCCCGCCGGACCGCCAGACGCAGCGTGCGCGGCCCGAGCAGGGGCCAGGGTAAGCGCACGCCCAGCCCGGCCCAGTCGGCCCGGGCGGCATTCTCGGCCATGTCGCCGGCGTGGGGCACCGCGAGCACCATCGCGCCCGAGGCCAGCGCCCGGACCAGGGTGCCGTGGCCGGCGTGGCAGATGACCAGCGCGCAGCCCGGCATCGTCTGGGCGTAGGAGATCCACTCGACCAGGCGCGTATTGGCCGGGACGAGGGCCGGGCCCGGGAGGGGGCGACGATTCCAGGTCGCCAGGACACGGATCGGCTCGTCACCCAAGCCGGCCAAGGCGGCGCGAAGGAGGCGGTGGTCGGGATCCTGGGCGGTCGAGGGTGCCACCAGGATGAGCGGGTCGTCGCCCGGGGGAGGCTCGACCGCGTCTTGGGGCGGCTCCCAGATCAGGGGGCCGACGACGTGCACGTGGTCGGGCCACTGCCGCGGGTACTCGAGCTCTGCAAATGTGCCGACCAGGCACAGCTGCGGACTGAGGCCTCCGTGCAGGCGGGTCACGGGGTCCAGGCCGAGCCGCTGGCGCGCGTCGTTGAGCTCTGAGCGCCCCCGGCGCAGCCCCTTCTCGACCGGCTTGTCGAAGCGGCGCCACAGCGCCCGCCCCGCCGCCGTCCGCGGGAGCCGGGCTCCGAACGCGTAGGGGGGAAAGCCCGGCCCACCGACCGGGTAGACATGCGGGATCAGCGTCGCCACCGGGATCCCCTCGAGCTCCCCGGCCAGGGCGGGCGCGAGCGTGAGGATGTCGTGAACGACCACGTCGGCGGCCGCCGCGGCGATCGACGGCCGGGTGTGCGCGGTGGCCCGGACGATCGCCTCGTAGGGCGACAGCGGCTGCTCCCGGGTCGGGAACACGGGGTACTCGGGCGCGGCCAGGAAGCGCATCCCGGCCGCCTCGACGGGCTCGCGCCAGCGTGACCAGGTCTCGTAGGTGACCTCGTGCCCGCGCGACACCAACTCGCACCCGAGGGCGAGCATCGGAAAGGCATGGCCCGGCTGGCCGAAGGCGCCGAGAAACAGGCGCAGGCGCCGCTGGGCGTTCAATCGGCGGCGAGCTCGGCCACGGCCTGCAGCTGCGCGGTCCTGTCCTCCGCCGTGAAGGCCATCGGGCTGACCATCAGCGTGCCCACACCGGCGTCACGGAAGGCGGCGATCCGATCGCGGACCACGTCGCGCGGGCCACACAGAGAGACCAGGTCGATCAGCTCGTCGGGGATCGCGTCGCCGGCCTCGGCCTTCTTGCCGTCCAGATAGAGATCCTGGATCTCGGCCGCGGCGTCCTCGAAGCCGTAGCGCTGGACGAGGTTGTTGTAGAAGTTCTGCTTGCGCGAACCCATGCCGCCGATGTAGAGAGCGAGCACGGGGCGCATCAGATTGCGCGCCATCTCGCGATCGTCAGCGACATAAGCCTGCACGGTGGGAGCGATGTCAAAGCCGTCCAGCGAGCGTCCCGAGCGTCCCGCGCCCTCCTCGAGCAGAGCCCGGAACTCGGACACGTGCTCCGGAGAGAAGAAGGTCGGGATCCAACCGTCCGCGATCTCGCCGGCCAGCGCCGTGTTCTTGGGTCCGATCGCGGCCAGGTAGATCGGGATCCGCTCCTGCACGGGAGTGATCATCAGCTTCAGCGCCTTGCCGGGGCCGTCGGGGAGCGGCAGTTCGAGCGTCTCGCCCTTGAACTCGAGGCGCTCGCGATTGAGGGCCTTGCGGACCACTGCCACGTACTCGCGGGTGCGCTGGAGCTGACGGGCGAAGCGTTGCCCGTGCCAGCCCTCGGCGACCTGGGGGCCCGAGGAGCCGATGCCGAGGATCATCCGACCTCCCGAGAGCTCGTCGATCGTCGCCGCCGTCATCGCGGTCAGCGCCGGCGTGCGTCCGGGCATCTGGAAGATCGCCGAGCCGAGCTTGATCTTGGTCGTTCCGGCGGCCAGCCAGGCGAGCACCGTGGCAGCGTCCGAGCCGTACGCCTCGGCCGCCCAGAGCGAGTCATAGCCAAGCCTCTCGGCCTCCTGAACGACCCGCAACTGATCCTGCGGACCCATGCCGAGGCCCCAATAGCCGAGGTTGACTCCGAGTTTCATTGCAAGGTTCCTTTCAACGCGAGGAGATGGCTTGTCGGCTCCGACGGGCGTGACTAGAGTGGCCCGGGCCGCCGCCGCCAGGCGGCGAACCCTATGCGAACCAAGCGCCCCGCGACCAGCCAAGACCTCCGCCTGGCCGTCGAGTGCCTGCCCCGGCACACGCGGATCGCGATGCTCAAGGGGATGGACGCCAATGAGATCATCGTCGGTGCCTACACGAACGACGACGGTATCTGCCCGATGCTCGCCGCCCACCGCGCCGGTGGGCGCACCAACCTGATCGCCTTCGCCCGGGCCTGGGACCGCTTTGGCCTCCGCGAGGCCCGCTCGAGCCGCGCCCGGCGCGCCACCGAGCGCGAGCTGCGCGTCCTCAGGGTCTACCTGGAGGCCAGTCTGCTGGCCGAGGAGGCGCCGGACTCCGATCTCGCCGCCGCGCGTCGCGAACACGTGGCGCTCACGGAGGCCCGTGACCGGGCTCGGTCCCAAGCCCGGGCTCGGTCCCAAGCCCGGGCTCGCGCCCAGGCTGATGCTGAGCCCCCCGGCCGCCGCCCCGGCGATCCGGACCGCAGCTCAGAGCTCGCCGGGCGCCCCGGCTGGGCCTGGACGCGGCTGGTGCGCCGGTATGACGATTACGAGCGCATCCTGGCGCGACTGGAGTCCGGGCAGGCGCAGGTCGGTGCCGACGCGCACGAGGTGGCGCGCGCCGGCAC
>JBOGYN010000216.1:0-1782 GCA_050696855.1 Solirubrobacteraceae bacterium
GGCCTGCCCGAAGTCCAGACTGACGAATTGCGCGCCCTGGTCGGAGTGATGACTCAGACCGGCGTCCGGGCGGCGGCGAGCGATCGCCATGTTCAGCGCGTCGACGACTAGGTCAGAGCGCATGTGATCGGCCATCGACCACCCCACGATCCGCCGGCTATAGGCGTCCTGAACGGCAGCCAGATACAGCCAGCCTTCCCAGGTTCTGAGATACGTGATGTCGGCCACCCAGAGGACGTTGGGAGCCTCAGGGCGGAACTGACGCTCGACGAGATCATCGGCGACGCGGACACCCGGCACGCGGATCGTGGTCCGCCCGCGGCGCTTGGGCACCAGCCCCGAGAGGCCGGCGGCTCGCATCAGCCGCTCGACCCGTTTGCGCCCCACCCGGATGCCGTGAGCGAGCCGCAGCTCGGCATGGACCCGCGGTGCGCCATACACCCGCCGGTTCTCAGCGTGGATCTGCTTGATCTTCTCGGTCAGCCACGCGTCTGAGAGCGTCCGGTCAGACGGCGCCCGGCGCTGCCAGGCGTGAAACCCCGACCGGGACACCTCGAGCATTGAGCACATGACAGAGATCGGATGATTGGCCTTCTCCGCGGCGATGAACGAAAACACTGTCACCGGATCTCCTCCCGGGCGAAGAAGGCCGCGGCTTTTCTGAGGATCTCCTTCTCCTGCTCCAGCCGCCTGACCCGCTTGCGCAGCTCGCGCAGCTCCTCGCGCTCCTTGCTGCTCGCACCGTCATCGCGTTGACCGCGATCGACCTGGTCTTGCTTGAGCCAGTTACGCAGACACGACTCCGCGATCCCCAACTCCTTCGCGATCTCAGCAACCGTCCGCTCACCCTGACGGGCCAGCTCGACCGCGCCCTCGCGGAACTCCTTCGGATATGGCCTAGGCATGAACACCATCCTTCCGGTGGCGTCAGACGCCACCTCAGATCAGGTGTCCACCAAAGCGGGGGAAGTCCATGGAAGCGCTGATCGAAGAGGCGCGTCAGCGCACACGCCGGCGGCGACGACGTTACGCGGCAGCACTCACGCTTGCTGTGCTTGTCGCGGTCGCGCTGTACGCACTCGCGGCTCGCGGCGCTCACGACCCGGCCCGACGCCACAGCCGATCATCGATCGCGGTGATTCAGAAGCCGCCGGCATACGCCATCGCCTTCGACATGGCTGCAAGCGACAGCCTCGACGCGCGGATCGCAATCGCCTACGTGCCGGCCCGTGGAGGAGCAGTCGTTTCGCTGACCACCACTAGGAAGGCAGGGATGGTCGCGGCAGAGCCACGCTGGTCCCCGGATGGCTCTCGGATCGCGTTCATCATGAGCCCGCAAGGTCACCTCACCAGATACGCCGGCGACGGCGACATCTATGCGATGAATGCCGACGGAACACACATCCTCCGGCTCACGCACGGGCTCGAGGCCTCATCGCCCGCGTGGTCCCCTGACGGGTCTCGGATCGCGTTCGTACGCAACCAAGGGCAGCAACTCGTGGTCATGCGCGCCGACGGGTCGGCCCAGCACGTCATTGCCAGGGCTCGGGGGTATTACGAGTCGCCTGCATGGTCCCCCGCCGGTCGAACGATCGCCTATCAGTCAAGCCTGCACCACAACATCGACGTCACGGCGATCTTCACCATCCGTCCGGACGGGACCCACGAGCGCCAGCTGACGGCCGCCTCGACGGGCGCCGGCTTCCCAGCCTGGTCACCCAACGGCTCACGGATCGCCTACTCGGCCAGCGACCAGCTCTGGGTCATGAGCACCAACGGAAC
>JBOGYN010000217.1:0-2212 GCA_050696855.1 Solirubrobacteraceae bacterium
TCGCCACTCAAGGCACCTCGACGGAACGACGGGAGGCGCTGGTCTCATCGTGGCCCTCCGAACGGGCAAGCGATCTTGGCGCTCTCCCGCCGTCCGCCGGCAACAAGAAAGGATGACCAGTGAGCGAACCAGCGCCGATGCCGTCCGTCCGACGGCGGCCAATCCCCGGCATGGCCAGCCAACCGATCACTTCCCCGTCGCCCACGCCGGCGTCGGGGAAAGCCGATCAGCATGCTGACGATGATGCGCTGGCGTCCGAGGTCGAGGCCTCGACGACGGCGCTCACCGAAGGCAACGACGTTGCGCCGGTCCGCGCGGACGGGCGCCGCCGCGTAGCTCGGGAACCGGTGGTCGAGCGGCGGCCGGCGGCCGACTATGCGAGCACGCGGCTGGTCAACTTCCGGATCCCGGTGGACCTCCACGACCGGTTCCGCGGCCTTGTCCGCGAGGCCGAAATCGACCATCCCAGGCTGCGGCGGCCGAGCCTGACCGAGCTCGTGATCGCGCTGTTGGAAGAGGGTCCACAGACGGCCGATGAGGTCGCGGAACTGATTCGGCGCAAGCGCGCCGCTGAGCACGGGGCGGAGGCATGAAATGACCAACCGACGCGTGACGACGGCGACGGTCGACCGTGTCCGGCCACCGATTAGGGGTGGACAGAAGGGTGGACGGATGGGTGGACTTGGAGTCCACCCCTGGACGGCCGCCCGCCCCCGCCAGCACTGGGTTTTCGCTGGTCCCCCGAGCCCGACTACCCGCCCCCCACGTAGAAGATTGGTGGGGTGGGTGCGGGTAGTCGGGCTCGGGGTCTTCTGTGTTCAAGTGCTGGCGGGGGCGGGCTCTCACAGTCTGGTGATGCAGGCACAGGCAGTGAGGAGTTGGTGGATTGTTGAGGGGAGGAATTTGGGATGGGAAAGGTAAGGCCAGGCGCATCGTCGGTGGCTGGGTTGGAGTGGTTGGCGAGGGTGGGTCCGGCTCCGTTGGGGGCTTGGGGGATAGCGATGGGTTGGGGGCGAACGGCGGTGTACTCGCATGCTCATCGGCTGCTTGCAGCGGGCTGGTTGGAGACGTGTTCTCGTACTCATGGCGAGGGTTCGCTGGTGTATGCGTCGCGGGCCGGCCTGCGGTTCAGTGGCGTGCCGGCCGCGGCGGTCGAGAAGCGTCCTTCGCCGGTGAGCTGGGCGCACTGTGAGGCGTGCGCGTGGACGGCTACGTGGCTGACCGTACGCGGTCGCGGGATGGTCGGCCCTCGCGAGCTGCTGGTGCGGACCCATTGGCGGGGCGAGCTTCGCTTCCGTGAGCGGGGCGAGCTGCGACGCCGCGGCCACCGACCTGACCTCGTCGGGCGGCTCCCAGACGGGCAGCTACTGCCGATCGAGGTCGAGCTGAGCGAGAAGTCTTCCGCTCGGCTGAAGGCGGTGCTCGAGCTGCACGCCGAGTGGCTCTCGGCGGGGAAGAGCGCGGCCGTGATCTATGTGTGTGGCGATGAGGAGATCGCCGGGCGGGTCCTCGTCGACGGCGGGCAGGCCGGTCTGAGCGTTGACCGCGGAACGATGCGGATCGAGCTGGTCGGGACGATCCAGCGCGAGGCCGTTGAGGCATGCTCGACGCTGGCGGCGACGGAGTGGCACTTGGCCGGAGGAGAGGCAGCGTGATGTTGGACCCGGAGACGGTCGTTGCCGACCTCGCCCTCATGATGCTCCTCGGGTTCGCTGGCGCGGTTGGCGCTTGGGTGCTTCGCCGGAGAACAACTTTGGCGGCGCGGAATCTGTATCCACCGGCGGCGGCGGGTGCGATCTCGCTCGCGGGCGCGATCGGTCTGAGTGCATGGAACGTGGCGCTCGTCCTGTTGCCGTTGGTGTCGCCGTGGGTGGCCGGTGCGATCGTGGGGGCGAGATGGCGATCGAGCGACCTGGGAGCAGGCGAGGAGCTTCGCAACCACGAGCTCGGACGGCGTTGGATCTGGCAACCCGCGCCTGAGGACCGTGGCGGCGAGCGGCTGTACCTGCGCTCGCAGGGAGAGCTGGTCCGCGAACGGCCATGGCCGCGCTCGCTCGCCTACGTGTCGATGACCGCGATGGAGGAGCAGGGGCCGCGGCTGCCGCTGGGGGCGGGACAGCACGTGGTGCTGTTCGGCGCGACCGGTGCCGGTAAGACCACGACCGCGCGGCGGCTGATCGCGGCGCGGACCCTCCACGACCACTCGGCTCTG
>JBOGYN010000218.1:0-2122 GCA_050696855.1 Solirubrobacteraceae bacterium
GAGATCCCGCCTGGAACGAGACGTCAGCGGCTTCGTCCGGCCACCACCACCAACCTCCGGCCTGCTCGACGAGTCAGTTGAACGCTGGATCCCCGGCACGCGCCAACTCAGTGTGCAGGCCAATCAGCCAACCGGCGCACCACCGTTCCTCGCTCCACCACTTCATGTACCCGAGGAGCGCCTGCGCTGGCGGCTCCTCACCTGTGGGGATGTTGTTGGCCTCCGTCATCTCACTGCGCTCGCGGTCGGGCGCCAGGTCAACCCTGGCTGCCGTGGGCCGAGACGCGTCGGACAGATGCTTCGTGACCGGAGACGATGGACCCAGAGATTGTCTCCGCCGTCGGCTAATTCCTCCGCCAGGGCGCGCTGGGGCTTGGATCGCTGGCTCGGCCACTTGCCGTGCTCAACGAGTGCGACCGTGCAATCCGCGAATGGCGCCAGGCGCGGCCAATGGCGGATGAGACGGTCGAAGAACGAGCGCGCGATGGCGCATGTCGCATCATCAGCAGCTGCATCCGTGATCGCAACGATCTGGTCGAGGTCGTGCGCTTCGTATAGGTAGGGGTTGACCTTCGAGAGGTCGTGCTGGCGTTCAAGCCGGGACCGCAGTGCGGCGGCGAAGTCGTCCCAGGTGCCACCCAGCGAGCCGAACGCCCACCCGTTGGGCTGGGCGAGATCCTTGGTTGTGAGCCAACCAGTTGCGTCGTCCTCGACATCATGGAAGTGGACCGGCCGGAGGGACTGGTTCACCCCGATCCACGAGAGAAAGGCGATCCATCGGTCCCGTTCGCTGGACTCGATGGCCTCGTCGGCGTCTTCATCGACGGCGACCTCATCGTCCTCGTCGTCGATGTCAGACGTCATCCCCGGGGTCAGACCCTCGAGCCGCCCAAAGAACTCTTCAGGCGGTGCCACATAGCTGAAGGTTGCGCTGCTGTTGGCGGGCAGAACGAGGTGGAGGTGCTCGACGGAGTCCTCGCCGATCCAGTCGTCGCCGAAGTACACGCGATACGCCGGCATCCACCAAACCCCCAGCAACCACGGGGACTTTCCCGCAAACAACGACATGCCGGAGGAGGGACTCGAACCCCCGACACGCGGATTATGATTCCGCCCGTTTTCCCAGAGTTTACGGGCGATTCGACCGATTTTGGACGGCAGATTGGACTGTTTTGTCAGGCGCTGTGCACAATGCGGACCGATTCTGTCCGCGTCTATCGGGCTGGTTCAGGGCCCGTCGTGTACTACAGACTGTCACGATCGTGATACGATCGACCTATGCGGAGCGTCAGGCTAGATCCGGAGTTGGACGAGCTCGTCAAGCGCGCCGCCGCGCAGGAGGGCTCATCGGTGTCCGAGTTTCTGCGACTCGCCGCGGAGGAACGGGCGCATCGGACGCTCACGGCGCGCGATCAGCTTGACGACGTGATCGGCGCCGTTCGGACCGGGGGCGGGCTGGCGAGACGATCCGGCGCGGCATTCGGCGAGCTGCTCGATTTGCGCCGCAGCAGAACGTGACGCTCACCGACGCGGGTCCGCTGATCGCCCTCATCGATGCCGGCGAACCGGATCACGACCTCTGCACAACGACGCTCGAGCAGCTCGAGCTTCCACTGCTCAGCACCTGGCCAGCCTTCACCGAAGCCATCTACCTGCTCGGCCAGGCCGCCGGCTGGCCCGCCCAGGAAGCGCTCTGGAGGCTGATCAAACGCCACGCCTTGACGATCGCCGAACTCGATGAGCCACTTGCGGAGCGCTGCGCCGAGCTCATGGAGCGCTACCGGGACCATCCGATGGATCTCGCTGACGCCAGCCTCGTCGCCATCGCCGAAGCGCGAGAGCTCCGAACGATCTTCACACTGGACAATCACTTCCGGGCCTACCGCTTGAGCAACCGCCGGCACCTCGCCGTCGTGCCGACCTGATCAAACGTCGCGCCCTCCAGTAGCAGCACGCCCAACCTTTAGAACACGGAACTCGCCCGCACCGGCGTTGCCAACGCGCGGCAACGTGCACAGAGAGAGCCGACGCCGGCGCAGACGGCCCCGCGAAGCGACCGTCTACGACCGCCACGAAGGGCGGACCCCCCTCCAGCGCCACGCCTGTCCGCGCGGATGGCGAG
>JBOGYN010000219.1:0-4025 GCA_050696855.1 Solirubrobacteraceae bacterium
CCACCCGCCAGGCAGCGGCCAGGCATAAGACCGCGGAAGATGGGTCTGGTGGGCTGGAGGCAACTACTGGAGTCGCGGCAGCGCCGAACCCTACAACCCTGCCTTGGCGGGTCATGCAAGCTCCACATCGGTTCTCGATAGGTCCTAGACTCCTCGCGGTGCTTAGCCGTGTCGTGGGATCTGTGCAGGGGAATTGTCATTCCCACTCTGGCCGCCCCCCAGGATGAGGGTTTTGATCACTGGCGGCGCAGGCTTTATCGGCTCTCATCTGGCCGAGAAGTTCCTCATGCAGGGGCACGGCGTTCATGTTCTCGACGACCTCTCGACGGGCTCGATCGAGAATATTCGGCACCTCCGCCACGAGCCGCGCTTCAGCTACACGATCGACTCGTGTCACGACAGCCGGCTCGTCGCCGAGCTGGTGGACGAGTCCGATTTCGTTTACCACCTTGCGGCCGCCGTCGGCGTCCAGCTGATCGTCGACAGCCCGGTGCGGACCATCGAGACCAACGTCCACACCACCGAGATCGTCCTCTCGCAGGCGAGCAAGAAGAGCCGCCCGGTGTTCATCGCTTCGACCAGCGAGGTCTATGGGAAGTCCAGCGAGCTGCCCTTTCGCGAGGACGGCGACATCGTCTTGGGCGCCACGGATCGGGGCCGGTGGGCCTATGCCTGTTCCAAGGCCCTGGACGAGTTCCTGGCGCTCGCCTACTACCGGGAGCGGCGGCTGCCAACGATCGTGGGACGCATGTTTAACACCGTGGGCCCTCGGCAGACCGCCCGGTACGGGATGGTGGTACTGACGTTCGTACGTCAAGCTCTGGCGGGCGAGCCGCTGACTGTATTCGGCAGCGGCGAGCAACGCCGCTGCTTCTGTCACGTCAGCGACGTCGTCGGCGCGCTGGCTGATCTATGTCAGCGGGAGGACCTCTACGGCGAGGTGCTCAACATCGGTTCGACTGAGGAGATTTCGATGTACCAGTTGGCTGAGCGGATCAGACGTATGACCGGCTCAGCCTCGGACATCGTGCTCGTTCCCTACGACGAGGCCTATGCAGACGGCTTTGAGGACATGTACCGGCGCATCCCCGACACGACGAAGATCGAAGCTGCGCTCGGTTGGCGGCCGACCAAGGCGCTGGACGAGATTCTCACAGATGTGATCGAGCACGAGTTATCGGTGAACCCCCTGTCTCCGCAGGGAGCTTCGTCGGGAAGCCCGTAGGGAGATCTAGACAGGGGAGGAATGAAAGTCGCTCGCTGCGCCGTAACGTTGCTAGTTGCCACCGTGATTCTCGGGGTTGGGGTGGGAAGCGCCGGAGCTGCCCTCCCGACGCCGAACACGCTGCCGGCAAAAGCAGTCACGGCTACCACCTCGACGCTCGAAGGGACCGTGGTCACCGGCGGGACCGCGACGCTCTATCAATTCCAGTATGGGCGAACTGCCCGCTATGGCGGTACGACTATTGCCCACGAGATTCCTTCGGGCCGGGGCACGGTGGCGGTAGCGGCAAGGATCACGGGGCTGCTGCCCGCGCGCCGCTACCACTTCCAGCTCGTCGCCCAGGCCGGGCCTGGCACCCAGTACTACCCGCTGGTGATCAACTTCGGTGCTGATCGTTCGTTCGTGACCGTGGCCGGCGAGCTGACGCTGTCAAGCAGCAAGCTGACGGTCCGTAAACGGATTGCGCCCGCCGAGCTGACTTGTGTCAGCAGCCTGGTCTGCAAGGGCGCGGCGAGGCTCACACTGGCAACGGGGCACGGTAAGCATCGCCACCGGGTCACCCTCGCCAAGACGACGTTTCGCGCGCGTGCGCACCGTCACGCGACGATCGAGCTTGCGCTCAGCGGGAAGGCGCTCAGCCTGCTCACGGCAGCCCGGGGTCACCGGCTCGGCGCCACCTTCTTGGCCACGGCGAGCAGCGGACAGGCCCCGCTGTCCCGCCACGTGACCCTGATCCTGGGCTGACCCCTGACCGTCGGGCCGGACCCGCTCGCCAGGCCCCCCGGCTGGGCTGCCCGGTTCGGAACGCGCGGACTACCTAGCCGTGCTCGAACGCGTAGTAGTCCGGCTTCGGTCGGCCTCGCGCTGTGAGCAGACCGCCGTTGCTGAGCGGCGGATCATCGTAGACGTGGATCCAGCCAAAGCCGTAGATCCGGTTCCACTGCCGTGAAAGGCGCAGCGCGCTGGTCACCCACTGGGCGGCGACCGGGGGGTCGACATAGAACTGGAACTCCTGGTCGATCGCGGTGGGGATCGTGAACTCGGAGACGAAGATCGGCATCCCCCGGCGCAGATAGCGATCGATCCATGTCCCGAGCTCGGGGAGATCTGAGAACTGGACTTCCCCCAAGGGCGAGAACGGCTGAGCGAAGCTCGGCTCGTGGTTTGAGAACGGGTTGTGGGCATAGATGTCCATCCGCGCCCGACGCCCGTTGGGCAGACGCAGGTTCTCGATCCACTGCTGGGTGTCGATGTTGCCGCCCGACCATGTGCTGCCCCCCAGCACCAGGTTTTGACGACTGACGCTCTTGAGCTGCGCGTAGGCGTCATCGAGCAGCTGCGCATAGGCGTGCGGGGCGGCCTGCTGGGCCGGTGTCAACGTCGCGCCGGGCGCGACCGCCTGGGTGAGCGAGAAGTTGGGCGTCCGCGTCGGCTCGCCCCAGATCATCCACAGGTGCACGCCGGGGTACTCGCGGGCAGCCGCCTTGGCGAAGGCGGCGTAGTCCCACGGGTTGCTCGGTGGCACGTTGCGGGCACCGTGGTGGTTGGCCCATCGCGGTGTGAAGATGAGCTGGAGCAACACCCGCATGTGGTAGCGCCGGGCCTGGCTGACCGCCTGCCCGATCGCCGTCGGCCACCGATAGGCCGGATCGGATGGATTGGTGGCCTGGTGGGGGCGATGCGGCGCGATCTCAGACCAGGCCAGCGACGCCTCGTAGATTCCCACCCCGAGCTTCTGGTAGAGCGGGAACTGGTTGACGCCCCTGCGGTAGACCGGGCCCCACATCGCCTTGCTGAACGCCGCCGCCGAAGCCGGCGTCAGGGCCGTAAGGGCAAGCACCACAGCGGTCGTCCACCGGAGACGGCATCGCTTGCTCACCCCTGCCACGCGGGCCATGCTAGCGCCGCGGATCGTCGGCGGCGGCTGGTAGCTTCGGCGCCGTGAGCTCCGGTGATGCGGCCCCTGCGCCCAAGGCCTCGCTGCGCGTGCCGTGCCTCGCCAACCCGCACCACGACGAGGTCGCGATCCATCTCAAGGACCGCAACTTCGTCTGGGTCGACCTGAGCGGACCCCAGGAGGACGAGCTAGCGAAACTGTCCGAGCTGATCGGACTGCACCCGCTCACCGTCGAGGACGCGCACACGTTTCGCCAGCGCCCCAAGCTCGAGGAATACGACGGCTACGTGTTCATGGTCATGTTCGGCGCCGACCCGGGCGCCGCAGCGGGCAGCGCGCTCCTGCGCGAGGTCCACCTGATCATCTCCGGCGACTACGTGGTCACCATCCATCGTCGCGGCTTCAAAGTGCTCGACGATCTGCGCGCCCGCTACGACAACGAGCCGGTCCGCAGCGAGCAGTTCCTGGTCTACCGGATCCTCGACGCGATCACGTCGACGTTTGTGCCCGTGCTCTCCCGGGTCGATGACGACATCGACGATCTCGAGCAGGAGATCATCGACGAGCCCTCGACCGAGCAGCTGCAGCGGATCTTCTCGCTCAAGCGCGATCTGGTCGCGATGCGCCGGGTCGTCTCACCGATGCGCGACGTGTTCGCTCGCGACGCGGAGACGATCGCCGCGGTACCCGGGCTGGAGAGCGACGACCGCCTCTATTACCGCGACCTCTACGACAGCATGATCCGGGTGGCGGAGCTGGTCGACTCCTACCGCGATCTGCTGAGCGGGGCCACCGACATGTATCTCTCTACGGTCGCCAACCGCCAGGGCGAGATCAACAAGCAGTTGACGATCATCGCCACGATCTTCTTGCCCCTGACCTTCCTGACCGGCTTCTTCGGTC
>JBOGYN010000220.1:0-11232 GCA_050696855.1 Solirubrobacteraceae bacterium
GCGGCAAGCCGCTGGCGCGGGAGATCAACGTCGACGCGCTGGCCGGCCAGACCCCCGGCTTCACCGGCGCCGACCTGTCCAACCTCGTCAACGAGGCGGCGCTGCTCGCGGCTCGCACCGGCAAGCGCGAGATCACCCAGGGCGAGCTCGAAGAGGGGATCATGCGCGTGATCGCCGGTCCCGAGAAGAAGACCCGGGTGATGAGCAACAAGGAGCGCACGATCACCGCCTACCACGAGATGGGCCACGCGATCGTCGGTCACTTCCTGCCCCACTCCGATCCGATCCACAAGATCTCGGTCATCTCCCGCGGCCAGGCGCTCGGGTACACGATTTCGCTGCCCGGCGAGGACAAGTTCCTCACCACCCGTGGTGAGCTGCTGGATCAGATGGCGATGACCCTGGGCGGTCGCGCCGCCGAGGAGATCTGCTTTGACGAGATCACCACCGGCGCGGCCAACGACATCGAGAAGGTCACCGCGACGGCCAAGCAGATGGTCATGCGCTTCGGGATGAGCGACAAGCTCGGTCCCCGCGTGTTCGGCCATGATCACGGTCAGCCTTTCCTGGGCCGGGAATTCAGCTCCGAGCCCGACTACTCCGACGAGATCGCTCGGGAAATTGATGACGAGATCCGGCGCATCGTCGAGAGCGCCCACGTCCAGGCCCGAGAGATCCTGACCCAGAAGCGCGAGGCGCTGACCAAGCTCTCCGAGATCCTGATCAAGCGCGAAACGATCGAGAAGGCCCAGTTCGCGGCCCTGCTCGACGGCCAGACCGAGGAGGAAGTCTTCGGCTCTGAAGCGCCGCCGCCCCCGGAGGTACCGCAGCTCACGGGTACGCCGGCCGAGCGCGCGGGGCGCGATGCCCCGCGGCCCCTGCCGCGGCCTGGCTTGGCCGGCGGCACTGCCGAGTAGTTTGAGCTGACGGGGCGATATCGGGGACGCGCGGCTAACGTCCCCAAAGATGAAGCCCGAAGCGCCCGTCAGCGTCGGCCGGATCTTCCTCTCGCTGACCCGAGTGTGGCTCCCGGTAGCGATCGCGGTGGTCGGGATCGTGCTGATCGTGCTCGGCCACGCCAGCCTCTCTGACCAGAGCACGAGTCGCACGCTGGAAGCCGGGGCCGGGGTGGGGCTGGTGATCGTGGCGATCATTGTCTGGATGGTGAACTGGATGTTCCGGATGAGCGTCGAGTCCAACCGTGAGCGCGAGATCGAGGAGGAGGCCCGCGACTACTTCGAGCGGCACGGCCGTTGGCCCGGCGAGGAGGCACCGGAATGAGTGGCGCCTCACCACCCGCCCGGGCGGCCCGGTGATGAGAAGCGCGGTGACCGGCGCGGCGGCCGGCGAGTTTCAGGTCATGGGGGTCGTCAACGTCACGCCGGACTCGTTCTCCGACGGCGGCCTGTACCTCGACGCCCGGGCGGCCATCGACCACGGCTTGGCGCTCGAGCGCGCCGGGGCGACGATCCTCGATATCGGCGGGGAGTCCACTCGCCCCGGGGCCAACCCGGTGCCCCAGGACGAGGAGCTTCGCCGGGTGCTGCCCGTGATCGCAGGGCTGCGCGCCCGGGGCAGCGGCGCTCAGCTCTCGATCGACACCTTCAAGGCACCGGTGGCCCGTGCGGCTCTGGCGGCCGGGGCGACGCTGGTCAACGACGTCACCGCCCTGCGTGGCGACCCGGGGATGGCCGAGGTGATCGCCTCCGCCGGGGCCGACTGCTGCCTGATGCACATGCTCGGCGAGCCCCGGACCATGCAGCGCGACCCCCGCTACGGCGACGTGGTCTCAGAGATCAAAGCCTTCCTCGAGGAGCGGTGCGGCGACGCCGTCGCGGCCGGCGTGGCCGAGGAGCGGATCCTGCTCGACCCGGGGATCGGCTTTGGCAAGACGACCGAGCACAACCTCGAGCTGCTGCGGCGACTGGGCGAGATCGTCGCCCTGGGCCGGCCGGTCGTGATCGGGACCTCGCGCAAGTCATTTCTGGGCAAGATCACCGCGCGGCCGGTCGAGGACCGGATCGCGGCCACGATCGCCACCAACCTGATCGCCTACGAGCGGGGCGCACGCGTGTTTCGCGTTCACGACGTCGCCCCGATCCACGATGCCCTGGCGATCACTGCTGCTACGGTGAGGCCCGCATGGGAGAGGACGACGCCGACGAGTTCGACGACGTAGACGACGAAGCGGAGGCCTCCGAGCCCGAGGTCACGATCGAGATCAGCGGCCTCTCGCTCTACACCCACCTCGGGGTCAGCGCCGCCGAACGCGAAGTTGGGCAGCGGCTACTGCTCGACCTGCGCCTCGACGTCGGTGAGTGCGACGCCACCATCACCGACCGGATCGAGGACACGATCGACTATGGCCAGGTGTGCGAGCTCGCCAACCTGGTCGCCCAGCAGCGCACCTACAAGACCCTGGAGCGCCTGTGCGCGGCGATCGCCGAGCGGTTGCTGGACCAGTACGACGCCGGGGCGGTTTGGGTCAAGGCGGCCAAGCCCGAGCCGCCGCTGGCGCTGCCGGTGGGCGAGGTCTCGGTGGAGGTGTGGCGCGAGGCCAACCGGTGAGGCGCACCGGGTTTCTCGGCCTGGGCTCCAATCTCGGCGATCGGCGGGCGCATCTGCAATCCGCGGTGGCGGCGCTCGGCGAGCACGGGGTGACCGTGCGGGCCGCGTCGGCGGTCTATGAGACCGAGCCGATGGGGCTGGTGCTCGACCAGCCGGACTTTTTCAACGCCTGCCTGCGGATCGAGACCGAGCTCGATCCCGAGGGCCTGCTCGAGGCGTGCAAGGCGGTCGAGCAGGAGGTCGGTCGCGCCGTGGGCGGGGTCCGGCACGGGCCGCGGCTCATCGACATCGATGTGCTCCTGCTCGGCGACCTGGTGCACGAGTCGCCCCGGTTGACCCTGCCCCATCCCGAGGTCAGCTCGCGCCGGTTCGTGCTCGTGCCGCTGCTCGAACTCGAGCCAGATCTGTCGCTACCCGACGGCGAACGCCTGGCCGACCGGCTCCAGGCGCTGAACCGATCCCCGCGCACCCAGGATGTCCGCCGAGCGGGTCCCGCACTGATGTAATGCCGCCATGCTCCTGGTCGTCGACGTAGGCAACACCCAGACGCATTTCGGCGTGTTTGCCGATGGCAGCACCGAAATCGCCGAGCACTGGCGTTTTGCCACCGTGCCGGAGTCCACCCGGGACGAGCTCGGGGCGGTGCTGTCCAACCTGCTGGCGCTGCGCGGCCTGGGCTTCGCCGACATCGACCGCTCGATCGTGTCGTCCTCGGTGCCGCTGCTCTCGGAGGAGTGGACCGAGATGGCGCAGCGCTACCTGACCCACGAGATGCTGATCGTCGGGCCGTCGATCCGCACCGGGATGCCGATCCGCTACGACAACCCGCGCGAGGTCGGGGCCGACCGCCTCGTCAATGCCGTCGCCGCCTACGAGCGGGTCCAAGGGGCCTGCGTGGTGGTCGACTTCGGGACTGCGATCACCTACGACGTCGTCTCGGCGGCGGGCGAGTACCTGGGCGGGATCATCACCCCGGGCGCCGAGATCTCGATCGACGCGCTCTATCAGCGGGCCGCCAAGCTGCCCAAGGTCGAGCTGACCGAGCCCCGCGCGCTGATCGGCAAATCGACCGTGGAGGCGATCCGCAGCGGCATCGTGTTCGGGTTCGCGGGGCAGGTGGACGGGATCGTGCACCGGTTGCGCGACGAGCTCGGCGCCGACACCACCGTGCTGGCCACCGGCGGCCTGGCTCGGGCGCTGATTCCGGCCGTACGCGAGACGATCGACCACGTCGATGACCTGCTCACGCTGACCGGGCTGCGGCTGATCTGGGAGCGCAACGTCCCGCAGGACTGAGGCACGCCGCTGATGGCGGGAAGTTCTCGGCTCAGGCGGAGGCGAGCGCCGGGACCGGCACGTCGGGCGTCCGGGCCACGTTGGCGGCCAGGATCAAGAACGCGAACCGGCGGCGATCGGTGGGGTCCAGCTCGGTGGCCTGATCGAAGAGATCGAGCAGTTGGCGCAGGACCGCGAACACGGGCGCGTCGTCGACCTCGCGAGGGACGTCGCAGGCCAGCCGGGCCAGCGCCAGCATCTCGGGGCCGCCGTCGTTTCCGCGCATGGTGGCGATCGCGCCCAGGAGGACGAACTCCGAGACGCGGTCGAGCAGGTAATGGGGCGCGAGCTCACGCTCGCCAACCGCAGGACCGTGGGGTTCGAGTGCCTCGCCGGCGGCGATCCGGAGCGCCTGGCCGGAGGCGATCGAGCGGATCTGATGGTCCGAGAGCCCGACCTGGAGTGCCACCCGGAGCTGGAACACCCCGGAGATCGCGGTCGAACCGTACGGGGCATCGCTGGCGAAGAGGATCTGGCCGGGAGGGACGAGGGCAAAGAGCGCCTTGAGGTCGGCCGGCATCCACCAGGCGGTGTCGAACAGCAGGTTGGGATGGTCGGCGGCCACGCGCCAGATCCACGACAGGTCACAGATCCCAGCGTGGGCGAGGATGAAGCGGGCGTTGGGGTAGCGCCCGGCCAGGTCGACGGCGTGGGCGCCGAGCGCGGGAATGCCGCGCCCGGCGTGGATCAGGACCGGCAGGGCGCGCTCGTCGGCCAGCGCGGCCAGCGACTCGATGTCGGGATGATCGAGCGTGAACTGTTCGGCCCGGGGGTGCAGCTTGATCCCCTTCGCGCCGCGGGTCAGTGCCCGCTCGGCCTCGGCGAGCGCGTCCTGGCCCGGCTTGACGCGGCAGAACGGAGTCAGCAGGCCGCCGGACTCGGCGGCGGCGGCGATCACCATGTCGTTGGCCGGTGGATAGCCGTCGGGCTCGTGCATCGGGAACACGAACGCGCCCCGGGCATGGGCCGCGGTGAGCGTCGCGAGCAGCTGCTCGGGCGTCTGGCTCATGCCGTCGGGATCGTTCTCGCCCAGGTGCGTGTGGGCATCGAACAGCTCGATGCCCGGGATCTGCTCGAGCAGGAGCTGAAACCAGGGGGCGACCAGGGCCGGGAAGTCCACTGCTGGAGATTCGTACCATGAAACCGTGGACCGCACGCTCACCGATCCGTGGAACCTGGGTGGGGTGGAGATCCCCAACCGCGTCGTGCTGGCCCCGCTGGCCGGGATCGGCAACTGGTTCGTGCGCCTCCAGGCCAAGCGCCACGGCGCCGGCCTGGTCGTCTCCGAGATGGTTTCGAGCTTCGCTGTACACCATCGCAACGAGCGCACCTGCCGCGAGTTGCTGCGCATTCATCCCGACGAGCACCCCGTCTCGATCCAGCTCTTCGGCCACGATCCCGACGTGATGGCCTCGGCCGCCGAGCGCGTGGCCGCCGCCGGCGCCGACCTGATCGACCTCAACATGGGCTGCCCGGTGCCCAAGGTGTGCAAGACCGGCGCCGGCGCGGCTCTGCTCGATGACCCCGACCGGGCCGTAGCGTTGGCCCGCGCCGCCGCCCGCGGCAGCGGGCTGCCGGTCACGGTCAAGCTGCGCTCGGGGATCCGCCCCGGCGATCGGAGCGGGGTCGAGGTCGCCCGTCGTCTGGTGCACGAGGCGGGTGTCGCCGGGCTCTGCATCCACCCCCGCCATGCGTCCCAGCGCCATTCCGGCGCCCCCGACTATGAGCTGGCCCGCCAGCTGATCGAGGAGCTCCCCGTCCCGGTCCTGATCTCCGGCGGCCTGCGCAGCGCGCCGCAGGCCCGCGAGGCGTTCGCGCACACCGGTGCCGCCGCTGTGCTGCTGGCTCGCGGATCGCTGGGCAACCCGTGGCTGTTTGAGCAGTTGATCACCGGGCGGGCTGATGAGCCCGGCCGCGCTGAGATCCTCGCCGAGCTGGACTGGGTCATCGATCGGGCCGGTGAGCACCTCGGGCCCGAGCGCGCGGCGCGCTACCTGCGCAAGTTCTATCCCTGGTATCTGGAGCGCCTGGGGGGCGACCCTTCCCTCCAGGACGCGTTACAGCGGGCCGAGACTCTGTCGCAGGCGCGCGAGCTGCTCGGGCTGGTCCCGGGGTAGGCGAAACCCACCCCTTCAGGACGCTAGGCGCGGTGTCTATACTCATGCGCCGCATGCAGTCTGCCGCGTGGAGTTCCCGTCGAAAACGGCGGGTTTTCTTCGCTCACCACCGCTTTTCGCCGGTGTGCCCGCCCAACTAGAGACTCGAATTCTTATGCCCAAGGACGTCATCCTCACCCAGGAGGGCCTCGCCTCGCTCAAGGCGGAGCTCGATGTTTTGTCAACCACTCGCCGCCGCGAGGTCGCCGCTCGGATCAAGGAGGCGCGGGAGTTCGGTGACATCTCCGAGAATGCCGAGTACGACGACGCCAAGAACGAGCAGGCGATGCTCGAGGCCCGGATCGCGACTCTGGAGGACAAGCTGCGCTCAGCTACGGTCGTGGACGCGTCTGACCTGGGGACCGACGTGGTCCGGGTCGGTTCGATCGTGCACGTCAAGGACGAGGGCGGCAAGTCCAACAAGTACACGATCGTCGGCTCGGCCGAGGCCAAGCCGGCCGAGGCCCGGCTCTCCAACGAGTCGCCGGTCGGCAAGGCGCTGCTCGGCCGCAAGCGCGGCGAGGAGGTCAAGATCGTGACTCCCCGCGGCGAGCGCAAGCTCAAGATCACCAAGATCGACGTCGGCGCCAAGGGTTAGTAGGCGGGCCCCGCGTGGGCGACGAATCCACCAGCGGGATCAATGACCTGCTGGCCACGCGTCGCGAGAAGCTCGAGTCGCTGCGCGCGGCCGGGCTCGAGCCGTTCCCGCACGCGTTCGCCGGCGTGGTGCCGATCGCCGACGTGCGCGCGGCCCACGCCGACCTCGAGGCCGGCACCGAGACCGATTCCCAGCACCGGGTCGCGGGGCGACTGGCGGCTCGGCGCGGCCAGGGCAAGATGGCTTTCCTGGACCTGGTCGATCGCTCCGGACGCATTCAGCTCCAGGCTCGTTCCGACGTGCTCGGTGCGGAGGCGCTGGAGCGGCTGCTGTCACTGGACCTGGGCGACCTGATCGGCGTCGACGGGACCGCGTTCGTCTCGCGTCGGGGCGAGCTGACCTTGCGCGTGGACGGCTTCACCCTGCTGGCCAAGTCCCTGCGCCCGCCGCCCGACAAGCATCACGGACTGACCGACGTCGAGACCCGCTTTCGCCATCGCGAGCTGGACCTGATCGCCAGCGAGGAGGCGCGGGCGCTGTTCATCACCCGGGCGCGGGTGATCTCGACGATCCGCCGCTTGCTCGACGACGATGGCTTCGTCGAAGTGGAGACCCCGGTCCTGCAGCCGCTCTACGGCGGTGCCTCGGCGCGCCCGTTCATCACCCACCACAACGCGCTGGACCGCGATCTGTACCTGCGCATCGCCACCGAGCTGTACCTCAAGCGTCTGATCGTGGGGGGCCTGGAGCGCGTCTATGAGCTGGGCAAGAACTTTCGCAACGAAGGCCTGTCACCGAAGCACAACCCCGAGTTCACGATGCTCGAGTGGTACGAGGCCTACGCCGACTATGGCGACATCGCCGCGCGGTGCGAGCGCCTGGTCCACGCGGTGGCCCAGGCGGTGGGCTACGCCGGGCCGTTTGACCTGACCCCGCCATGGCGCCGCGAGACGCTGGCCGGGGCGATCCTCGACCGCACCGGCGTCGACATCCTGGCCGACCGCGATCGCGACCAGCTGGCCGCGGCGATGGCCGCGCAGGGGCTGAGCGTCCCCGCGGACGACACCTGGCCCCAGCTGGTCGACGAGCTGGTCTCAAAGCACGTGGAGCCGACGCTGACCGAACCGACCTTCCTGATCGATTTCCCGGTGGAGATCTCCCCATTGGCCAAAAGCCACCGCGACACCCCGGGCCTGGTGGAGCGCTTCGAGGCCTTCGTCGGCGGGATGGAGATCGCCAACGCCTTCACCGAGCTCAACGACCCCGATGAGCAGCGCCGCCGCTTCGACGCCCAGCGCCGTCTCGCGGTGGCCGGCGACGAGGAGGCCCAGCCCTACGATGAAGCCTTCATCTCGGCGCTCGAGCAGGGGATGCCGCCGACCGGCGGGATCGGGATCGGGATCGACCGGCTGGTGATGGTGATGACCGGCGCGCGGTCGATCCGCGAAGTCGTCCTGTTCCCGGCCATGCGGGACTAGCTCGTGACCCACAAGGCCTGGCTGGCCTTCGCCGGCTGCTCGGTCCTGTGGGGGATCCCGTACCTGTTCATCAAGATCGGCGTGCAGGGCGGGGTGCCTCCGGCCGTGCTGGCCTGGGGCCGGGTGACGCTGGCCGCCGTGGTCCTGCTCGCGCTCGCCGCCCGGGCTGGAACCCTGTCGCAGCTGCGGGGCCGCTGGGCCGGCGTGATCGCCTATGGGGTGGTCGAGATCTCGGGCCCGTTCCCGCTGATCGCGGCCGGCGAGGAGCGGGTGACCTCGTCGCTGGCGGCGATCATCATCGCCTCGGTGCCACTGATCGCCGCCGTGCTCGCGCTGCGCTTCGATCACTCCGAGCGACCCACGCCGCTGCGCGCCGTCGGTCTGCTGATCGGCTTCTCGGGCGTGATCGCCCTGGTCGGGATCGACGTCGCCGGGAGCGGACACGAACTGCTCGGCGCCGGTGCCATCTTGCTCGCCGCGGTCGGCTACGCGATCGGTCCGATGGTGCTCAAGCTCAAGCTCGACGGGCTGGACGCGCGGGCGATGATGGGCGCCAGCCTGACCGTGGCCGCAGTCGTGCTGACGCCCCTGGCGATCGTCAACCTCCCCGACCGGGCGCCTTCCTCGGGCGGGGTCGCGGCGGTGGTTGTGCTCGGCCTGGTCTGTACGGCAGCCGCCTTCGTGCTCGCCGCAATCCTGATCCGCGAGGCGGGCACGAGCCGAGCCCTGGTCATCACCTACGTAAACCCGGTGATCGCCGTGGCGCTGGGGGTAATCCTCCTCGGTGAGCAGCCGGGCGCGGGAGCGATCGCCGGCCTGCTGCTGATCCTGGCCGGCTCGTGGCTTTCCACGGGTGGGCGACTGCCGCCGCTGCTCGTCGGGCCGGGCGGATTGGCGGGCGCGCGGTCGCGCCGGCGAAGCGGCGCCCCCCCGCCGGGATGAACGGGTTGTGAACTGCCGCACAGGCCGGATCTGCTGTCGTCAGCTACCGGATGGTGGCTGTTAGACTGAGCTATGGCCCTAGAGACGAACCGTTCGCGCTCATCTTTTCTGCGTTGCGGCCGAAGAGACAGGTAGAACGGGCATCTCGGCGTCCCCGATGTGGCCTGAGTGATCGATGACTACTCGGGCTGCGTAGGAGACACAAACCAGGAAAACCCCGCCACCGACCACCTCTAAAAGTACCGGCCTAAGCTAGGAAGCCAATGTTTGAGCGATTTACAGAGCGAGCCCGCCAGGTGGTCGTCCTGGCCCAGGAAGAGGCGCGGACCCTCAAGCACAACTACATCGGGACCGAGCACATCCTCCTCGGGCTCCTGCGCGAAGAGGAAGGGCTGGCCGCCCGAGTGCTCGAGTCGCTCGATATCACCGTCGAGCGCGTGCGCGCCCAGGTCGTGCGCATCGTCGGCTCCGGTGAAGAGGTCACCTCCGGTCAGATCCCCTTCACGCCGCGGGCCAAGAAGGTCCTCGAGCTCGCTCTGCGCGAGGCCCTGAGCCTCGGCCACAACTACATCGGCACCGAGCACATCCTGCTCGGCCTGGTCCGCGAGAACGAGGGCGTGGCCGCCCGCATCCTGCTCGACTTCGACGCCGATTCCGAGAAGATCCGCAACGAGGTCATCCGGATGCTGTCGGGTCCCGGCAGCCGCCAGCGCGGCTCGGGAGCGGGCGCCCAGGGCGCCAGCGGCCCCGGTGAGGGCAAGAAGTCCTCCAAGCTGCTCGACCAGTTCGGTCGCAACCTGACCAAGCTCGCCTCCGAGGGCAAGCTCGACCCGGTCGTCGGTCGTGAGACCGAGATCGAGCGGATCATGCAGATTCTGTCCCGGCGCACCAAGAACAACCCGGTGCTCGTCTGTGAGCCCGGCGTTGGCAAGACCGCCGTCGTCGAGGGCCTGGCCCAGCGGATCACCAACGCCGACGTGCCCGAGCTGCTCAAGGGCAAGCAGATCTACACCCTCGATCTGGCGGCTCTGGTCGCCGGCTCCAAGTACCGCGGGGAATTTGAGGAACGCCTCAAGAAGGTGATGAAGGAGATCACCCAGCGCGGCGACATCATTCTCTTCATCGACGAGCTGCACAACCTGGTCGGTGCCGGCGCGGCCGAGGGCGCGATCGACGCGGCCTCGATTCTGAAGCCGGCGCTGGCGCGCGGTGAACTGCAGACGGTGGGCGCCACGACTTTGGAGGAGTACCGCAAGTACCTCGAGCGCGACTCGGCGCTCGAGCGGCGCTTCCAGAAGATCGTCGTCGACCAGCCCTCGACCGAGGAGACGGTCCAGATCCTCAAGGGGCTGCGCGATCGCTACGAGCAGCACCACAAGGTCAACATCACCGACGAGGCGCTCGAGGCGGCCGCCGACCTGGCCGACCGCTACATCTCCGACCGCTTCCTGCCCGACAAGGCGATCGACCTGATCGACGAGGCCGCGTCCCGCATGCGGATCAAGTCGATGACGTCTCCGCCGGTCTACCGCGAGCTCGAGGATGAGATCGAGGAGACCCGGCGCGCCAAGGAGGAGGCGATCGAGTCCCAGGAGTTAGAGAAGGCCGCGAGCCTGCGCGACGACGAGCGCCGACTGACCCAGAAGAAGCGTGACCTGGCCGATCAGTGGGAGGCCGGTGAGTCGACCGAGCGCCCCTCGATCGGCGAGGAGGAGATCGCCGACATCGTCTCGATGTGGACCGGGATCCCCGTCTTCAAGCTGACCGAGGCCGAGACCCAGAAGCTGATGCGCATGGAGGAAGAGCTCCACAAGCGCGTGATCGGCCAGCACCCGGCGATCGAGGTCGTCTCCAAGGCGATCCGTCGCTCTCGGGCTGGTCTCAAGGACCCCAAGCGCCCGACCGGTTCGTTCATCTTCCTCGGCCCGTCCGGGGTCGGCAAGACCGAGCTGGCCCGGACCCTGGCTGAGTTCCTGTTCGGGGACGAGGACACGATGATCCGGATCGACATGTCGGAGTACATGGAGAAGCACGCCGTGTCGCGTCTGGTCGGTTCGCCTCCGGGCTACATCGGATACGACGAGGGCGGTCAGCTGACCGAGGCGGTCCGCCGCAAGCCCTACTCGGTGATCCTGCTCGACGAGGTCGAGAAGGC